>CAZJRA010000001.1:0-23897 GCA_964548335.1 uncultured Flavobacteriaceae bacterium
TTTTGTGCTTTGAAAACGCTCATCAAGTGTTTTTGGATGATAAAAATAAATCGTTTTTTTGCTGTAATAGCAACTAATTTGATGTGCGTTTGAGATATAGCGAATGGCGTATTTAAAAGCTTGTCATATTCTTAGAAAACGAACTTAAATAATGAATATTTAGTAGAATTGATCAAACTATTTTAATTGTTGATGCGTGTAGGTAAAATACTTTTAATGTATTTATGTGATTATAAACTACCTTATAATGGATTCGCTATAGAAGATCTGTGTAGAAGAGATATTAGTCTTCCATGTTCTCATTAAATGCGCTAGGAAGTAATTTTGGAATGAATTTTACTAGTAAAGGCATTAGAATACTACCACCAGGGAGTAAGAATATAGCAAGAGAAGGAACTGTCTTGCATATATCTAAGAGTTGTTTACGCACAATCTTTTTTTCGTCTTTAGCCAGTTCTCTTGTGGTAGACTTCGTTAAGAGTATGGCAAGCTCTTTACTTTGTGTAATTTCTTTAATTAAACGTTTCTTGTTACGTAATATAAGAGTGCTTACTGTGTTGTTTACTTGATTGTAAAAATGTTGAATAGGATTGCTGTACTGTAGATAAGAAATGTTTTCTTTATGAATGTCAATAAAACGTATTATTGAGTTTAAGGATTCGGTTTTTTCTTGAGGTGTAATCGTAAGGTAGTTGCATACTTGCTCTATAAATAAGTTTTCTTTACTATCTATTTCTTGATCACTACCCAATGCAAGTGCGCAGATATCTAGAATATAACTCTTTTCCAACGGGTGGGTTATATCATGTATCACTTGAGTAATATCTAAAGAATTAGTAATAGGCCAATTGTTATAACGTATAGATCTTTCAAAGAGCTTCATTAAAAGTTCGTTATAAGCACCTTTCTTTTGTTCCTGCCTATCTTTTATTTGAGTTGTAGAAATAGCAATCCACACTGTTTGGATTACTACGGCCTCCATATGTTTTGCGTAATCATAGGGAGATGTCTGTGTGTTTATAAAATGCTTAAAAGCAAGGACATCTATATATAGAAGTGCATTAGTAATAAGATGGCTAAAGTTCTTTTTTAATAAAGGCTCATTGGTTTGAATACGATTGTCTACTATTTTTTCAAGACGGTCGTAGTTAGATTCTTTAATAAATGAAAACCCTCCTTTCTTGTATTCGTAGTTTACGGCTTCGTAAAAGGCTAATATTGCCGTAATACAATCTTCATCTTCTGAGTTGGTAGTTTCTTTCTCATTGTAGAAAGTACATGCAAGGGCATCAAAGAGATTTATTTTTGTTTTCTCTTCTTCTGTCCAGTTAAGGAGCTGGCTTTCTTCATCAGATAAAGTACTCTTTGAAGTACCATAAATAAAACCACTGTATCTTAATTGCGCATACATCCCTCGTTCATCTTGAGGATGTGTAGAGAGATGATTGAGTAAGTAGGTTAGATGTTTTTTTATCCAACCTGGCGCAGATGGATTCATTGCTTTACTGTTAAGAATCGTTATTTAAAAGGATTATTTATTTATACTCAGTCGCCGTAATTTCAGCTATTTTGACAATCACTTCAGTAGCTTTTATCATACTTTCTACAGGTACATACTCATATCTTCCATGAAAATTATGACCTCCAGCAAAGATGTTAGGGCAGGGTAGTCCCATAAAGCTTAATTGTGACCCATCGGTACCACCACGTATAGGTTTTATGATAGGGGTGATATCTAGCGTTTTCATTGCTTTTTCTGCAATATCTACAATATGCATTACAGGCTCTACTTTTTCACGCATATTAAAGTATTGGTCTTTAATAGTTACTTTAATAACTTCTTTATCTAGTTGTTTATTGAGTTTAGAAGCTACTTCTTGTATCATCTCTTTACGAGCTTCAAAATTCTTTTTGTCGTGATCTCTAATAATGTATTCAAGGCTTGTACTATCTACACTACCATCTATACTATATAGGTGATAAAAGCCTTCGCGCCCTGTTGTATGTTCAGGGGTTTCTAGTTTTGGTAAAGCGTTTATAAAATCTGTTGCGATATACATACTATTTACCATCTTGCCTTTAGCATAACCAGGGTGTACTATCTTGCCTTCTATTGTGATAACAGCGCCTGCAGCATTAAAATTTTCATATTCTAATTCGCCTATCTGGCTACCATCCATGGTATATGCCCACTCTGCATTAAACTTCTCTACATCAAAATGGTGTGCGCCTCTACCAATCTCTTCGTCAGGAGTAAAACCTACACGTAAGTCTCCGTGCTTAATTTCTGGATGTGCAATTAGATATTTCATTGCTTCCATAATCTCTGTAATCCCCGCTTTATCATCAGCTCCTAAAAGCGTGGTTCCATCTGTAGTAATGAGAGTTTGACCTTTGTATTGTTTTAAATCTTTAAAATACGAAGGAGATAACACGATATTTTCTTCTTTATTAAGGATAATATCACCTCCATCATAATTTTCGATAATCTGTGGTTTTACGTCTTTACCTGTAAAATCTGGAGTTGTATCAAAGTGAGAGATAAACCCTATAGCAGGTACTTTGTGACTTACATTAGAAGGAAGTGTGGCCATTACATAGGCCTTGTCATCTATAGAAACGTCACTCATTCCCATTTCTTCTAGTTCCTTGGCTAGCTTTCTAGCAAGATCCCATTGACATTCTGTACTAGGTGTAGTGTCGCTTGTAGGATCACTCTCTGTGTAAATGGTGATATAACTTATAAAACGATCTATAAGAGCTTGTTTGTTGATCATAGTGTGACTTTAAGTATTAGTATATTTTTTTCGCTTTCGCGAAAATGTTTTCTGTTTCCTTTAATGGAGTATAAAATTAAGCTTTTTCACGTACTTTTGTATCCCAGAAACCACTGGATATGTATAAACTTCTAATACGCCCTTTACTTTTTTCTTTTGACCCAGAAAAAGTACACTATTTCACATTTTCTTGGATACGAAGAATCTTTAAAATAGGTTTGGGGGGATTGTTGAAAAATATGGGCACGGTTACAGATAATCGATTAGAGCGTAAGGTATTTGGTCTTACGTTTAAAAACCCAGTAGGCCTCGCTGCAGGATTTGATAAAGATGCAAAATTATTTAATGAACTAGGACAATTAGGTTTTGGGTTTATAGAAATAGGAACTCTCACGCCCGAAGCTCAAACAGGAAACCCTAAGAAAAGACTATTTAGACTTAAAGATGATCAGGGACTTATTAATAGAATGGGTTTTAATAATGGGGGAGTAGTAGAAGCTGTAGAAAGACTTAAAAAAAACAAAGGAATTCTTGTAGGAGGTAATATTGGCAAGAATACGCAAACGGCGCCAGAGGATTATACAAGAGATTATCTCCATTGTTTTAATGCTTTACACCCTGTGGTAGATTATTTTGTGCTTAATGTAAGCTGTCCTAATGTTTCTAGTCACGCAAAGCTTAATGATAAAGATTATTTAGAAGAATTGATACAAGCAGTACAAGCTGCTAATAAAACTTTTAAAATACAACGACCTATTGTTTTAAAAATAGCTCCAGACCTTAATGAAGGGCAGTTAGATGAAATTGTAGATCTTGTCCACACTACAGGCTTGGATGGGGTTATTGCTAGCAATACATCTATGGATAGAAATGGCTTGAAGGCGAGTAAAGAACAATTAGATGCAATTGGAAATGGAGGGTTAAGCGGAGTCCCTGTAAGAGAGAAGTCTACACAAGTAATTAAGTACTTATCAGAAAAGAGTAAAGGGAGTTTCCCTATTATTGGGGTAGGAGGGATTCACTCTGCTCAAGATGCGTTGGATAAATTAGAGGCAGGTGCATCATTGGTTCAGTTATACACAGGATTTGTATATGAGGGGCCGTCATTAATTAAGAAAATTAATAAATCTATACTAGCTCATGCGTAACTCACATAAAATATTAATGTTTGCAGTAGTCTTTATGCTCATGGGTTTAAAACCTGATTTTGCTACTTTTATACCTCAGATTGTAAAAGTAGGATTGGCAGGTGTCTTACTTGCAGTAGGATTTTACCTTATGTGGAAAGAGAGACAATGGTAAGATAGGATGAGTTGTTTCATAAACTCTTTGAAAGAACCCTTTTGTGAGTTGAAGCTTTAATAGCAACAATTTTATCAATACACATTTCGCGTAAGCATAATTACCTTATTTTTATACTGTGAAAGAAGCTGTAAAAATTATTGAGTGTCCCAGAGATGCCATGCAAGGTATTAAAGATTGGATTCCTACAGAAGAGAAGCTTCAGTATGTACAATCACTCTTACGTTGTGGTTTTGATACGATAGATGTAGGTAGTTTTGTATCTCCTAAAGCCATTCCGCAAATGGTAGATACGGCTACACTTTTGCATAAGTTAGATCTTTCTGCAACAGAAAGTAAATTACTTACGATAGTGGCAAATGTACGTGGAGCGACAGATGCGGTACAGCACGAAATGATAGATTATCTAGGATATCCTTTTTCTATTTCAGAGAATTTCCAGATGCGTAATACACATAAAACCATCTCAGAGTCGGTTATTATATTACAGGAGATTTTAAACTTAGCAGACGCAAACAATAAAGAAGTGGTTGTATATATATCTATGGGGTTTGGAAATCCCTATGGAGACCCTTGGAGTGTAGATGTTGTAGGTGAATGGACCGAAAAATTAAGTGCGATGGGAGTAAAGATTATTTCTCTATCAGATACGGTAGGGACGTCTAATGCTCAAAATATAGATTACCTTTTTTCTAACTTGATACCCAAGTATCCAGAGATAGAGTTTGGAGCACATTTACATACGACTCCTACTACTTGGCATGAAAAGGTAGATGCAGCTTATAAGGCTGGGTGTAGACGTTTTGATGGAGCAATACAAGGCTTTGGAGGCTGTCCCATGGCTAAAGATGAGTTGACAGGTAATATGCCTACTGAAAAGTTAATATCGTATTTTTCCAAAGTAAAGGCATTTGATAATATAAATACAATGTCTTTTGAGAGTAGTTACAATGAAGCCTTAAAGGTTTTTCAGAAGTATCATTAAATCCCTTTTATCTAAGTTATGATAAAATAGATAGGTTAATATTATTAAATGAAGTTAAACAAAAAAAAACAGACAGGTTTTAAAGCCTGTCTGTTTTTTTTGTTTAATAAATGCCCTCAAAGCATCTATTAGAAAACCCTATAGTATTACACTTCTTTTTTAGAAATGTTTTTTAGTTTGCTGCAAAAACTCTTTGTGTAATATCTTTATCCTTAAGCTTTGGATCTAATGGCTTGATACTTTCAAATTTTGCTTTTACAACCTCTACACCCTCTCCATTGATAAATCCGTATAAGCCATCTCTTCTAATTAACGCCCATTTCTTATTTCTAATGCTGAATTCCTCAACAGCTTCATATTTTGGAGGTATAACCACTTTTGCTTTTTTACTAAGGAATCCTACTTTTTTGTCTACAACAACATCTATCCAATCTTGTTTGTATGTTCCAAAATCACCTACTGAATCATATATAGGGTTAACTAATACGACACCTTCACTATCCATAAAACCGAACTTGTCATTAATTTTAATTTGAGAAAGACCTTGGAATTTCTCATCAAACTTCTCAACTTCTTGATAAATTGGTCGAACAACTATAATAGCTTCTCTATTAATAAAACCAACCTTTCCTTTCTTTACAATCTTAGCCCAATCTTCTTGATATTCACTAAAATCAGAAATTTGATCATAAACAGGAGGTAATAATTCGTTACCTGTTTTATCTATAATACCATATTTACCTTTTAGTGATACAACGGCCCAACCTTTACGTAACTCACCAAAATCGTCTATCGAATCATATTTTGGAGTTACAATTTCGTAACCGTCACTATCTAATACTCCATAGTATCCATCAGACTCTGTAATAAAATAATCGTCTTGTGCAGATAATGGTATTGTAAAAAGAATAGCAATAATAAGGCTGAAAGTAATTTTTAGAGTTTTCATATCAAGGGTTTTTTAATTAATTCTGTTTGGTTAATTTGTCTAAATATAGTTAAATAATTAAGGTTTATACTATTTTGTTAATAACTTGTTAGAAGGTTAGTGTTTTTTATAGCGATTTAACAAGTACTATGAACACTTATTTTCCTTTACAGACAGTATGTTGTGATTTAATTTGATGTATTGTATCAATTTTATCTTCTTTAATATTAAAAGCTGTTTGTTAACAACTATTTGCAATATTCTACTATGTAGTGTGAAATAATTCAAGTTACTTACATTTTAATTAAGATTTGTTAGAAATTTAACATTTATAATAAAGAATTAATAGATTAAGTTTAGTGTGCTTGTTGGTTATCAGGTTGTTACGTTTATCTAGATTGTGATATATTAGAATTCCCTTAATTTGTAGCATTGGGTACTATCTGTTAAAAACTCCTTATGATTTTCTGTGCTTAGCTTACTGTATAATGGCGCTAGAATTGGTATTTTTGACTATGCAAAACAACGTCCTTATTCTAGACTTCGGGTCTCAGTATACACAACTTATAGCACGCCGCGTGCGAGAGCTTAATATTTATTGTATTATAAAACCTTATAATAATCCTCCCGAGGATTTATCAAGTTTTAAAGCAGTTATTCTTTCAGGGTCACCACATTCGGTACGCAGTGAAGCTGCTCCACATCCTGACTTGTCTCAAATTAAAGGAAAGAAACCGTTATTAGGGGTATGTTATGGAGCGCAATACCTTGCACAGCATTTCGGAGGAGAAGTGGGACAGTCTAATACCAGAGAATATGGTCGCGCAAACTTATCTATGGTTAAAGAAGGCGAAGCTTTTTTAAGAGGGGTTTCTAGCAATAGTCAGGTATGGATGAGTCATAGTGATACAATAAAGCAATTGCCTACTGGTGCTGTACGTATCGCATCTACACAAGATGTAGAGAATGCAGGGTATCGTATAGAAGGCGAAGACACATATGCAATACAATTTCACCCCGAAGTATACCATAGTACAGATGGGAAACAGATATTAGAAAACTTCCTTGTGCATATAGCAGGTGTAGCACAAACTTGGACACCAGATGCCTTTGTAGAGACTACAGTAACCAATTTAAAATCAAAATTAGGTAATGACCGCGTTATTCTTGGATTATCAGGAGGGGTGGATAGTACGGTAGCAGCTACCTTATTACATAAAGCAATAGGTGAAAATCTACACTGTATTTTTGTAAATAATGGTTTGCTTCGTAAAGATGAGTTTACTCAGGTGCTTAAGCAATATGAAGGAATGGGACTTAATGTTAAAGGAGTAGATGCTTCGGCACGTTTCTTGAAAGAGCTTGAAGGAGAAAGTGATCCAGAAGGAAAACGTAAAATCATAGGAAAAGTATTTGTAGATGTTTTTGATGACGAAAGTAAGCTTGTAAAAAATGCAAAATGGTTAGGTCAAGGAACAATTTATCCAGATGTGATAGAGAGTGTGAGTGCCACAGGAGGACCAAGCGCGACGATAAAGTCACATCATAATGTAGGAGGATTGCCAGACTATATGCAATTAAAAGTAGTAGAGCCTCTTAGAGCCTTGTTTAAGGATGAGGTACGTAGAGTAGGAGCAAGCATGGGACTTGCGGCAGATTTATTAGGTCGCCATCCATTTCCTGGGCCAGGCTTAGGAATTCGTATATTGGGAGACATTACAGCAGATAAAGTAAAAATGCTACAAGAGGTAGATCATATATTTATAAACGGATTGCGTGAAGCAGGTCTTTATGATAAAGTATGGCAAGCAGGCGCTATGCTTTTACCAATAAATAGTGTAGGAGTGATGGGAGATGAGAGAACTTATGAAAAATGCGTAGCTTTAAGGGCTGTAGAGAGTACAGATGGTATGACGGCAGATTGGGTAAATCTACCATATGAGTTCTTGCAAAAGATCTCTAATGATATAATAAATAAAGTGAAAGGCGTTAATAGAGTGGTATATGATATAAGTTCTAAGCCACCAGCCACAATTGAGTGGGAATAAACTATTTTATGAAAAAAGGAATCTTATTAATATTGACAGTATTTTGTTTTGCTTTTGCAAAAGTAAATGCTGCACCTTCATTTTTACAAGAGCAAGAATTTGTGTCTCATACAGTAAAAGAGGGAGAGACCATTTCTAGTATTGGTAAATCTTATGGAGTCTCTGAAAAAGAAATCTATAGGATGAATCCAGATGCAAAGTCTAGTGTTTACGAAGGACTCGTGCTAGTTTTACCAAGTTCTGCTAAATACGATGTGAATTCTATAGAAGAGAAGGATGGATTCAAGTTTATAAATTATAAAGTAAAGCGTAAGGAAACGTTACATGGGCTTTCTAAGCAATATAACCTTCCCATTGAAGTAATTAAGAAATACAATCCAGAATTATATAGCAACTCTTTACGTAAAGGAAGTAAAATTAAAATACCTGTCAACTATGCAGAATTAGTAGAAGCGAAGAAGGCAGCGAAAAAAGAGAAGAAAAAAACAAAAAAGGTTAAGGTAAAAAAAGAAAAAAAAGCACTAAAAGACTCTACAGAAACTTCCTTATCAGCAATAAAAGAGCATACAGTTAAGGCCAAAGAAACAAAGTATAGTATTTCTAAAAAGTATGGTCTTACAGTACTTCAACTTGAAGAATTAAATCCAGCGCTAGGAGATGTTTTAACAGAAGGAACTGTATTAAAAGTTTCTGCAGATAAGCAAGAGAGACAAATAGAAATCGAAGAACCTCAGTTTTATTCATATGAAGTTAAAAAAGGCAATACGATGTATAGTCTTTTGAAGCAATTTAATATTAAGAAGGAGGATTTAATTACCTTAAACCCTAGTTTAGCTAATGGTCTTAAAACAGGGATGGTCTTAAAAGTGCCAAAAGAAGGTGCTGTATTGGTAAATATTAATGAGCATCAAAATAGGATTAGCCTTGTAGATAGCCTTACGGACTACTCTGTGAAAAATATTGCAGTAATGCTTCCTTTTGGGTTAGACAGAACGAAGATAGATACGGCAGGTGTTAAAAAGAATATGCTTAAAACAGATCGTGTATTGCGTTTGGCTTTAGACTTTCATAGTGGAGTGTTAATGGCCGTTAAGGATGCAGAGAGAATGGGGATAGCTGCAAATGTAGTGGTTTATGATACAGAATATAGTCGTAAGGATGGGACAGCCACAAATGCACGTAGAGTAGAGAATATTATTACGGCAAATGATTTCTCTGAGGTAGATGCTGTTATAGGACCTCTTCTAGGAGGTAATGTAGATAGAGTAGCAAGCTTATTAGCAGAAAAAAATATCCCTGTAATATCCCCTGTTACACAACGAATTTCTGGAGGACCAAATGTCTTTCAATCAAGACCTAGCGATCAACTCTTAAGGAGTAAAATGTATGAGTTTCTAAAGACGCAAAGTAAAGAGTTAAATGTGGTGATTATAGCAGATAAAAAAAATAACGCAGTTAAATCTAAGCTTAAAACAATATTTCCAAATGCAAAAGAAGTCTTTCCTAGAGAAGGAGATAATGGCTTGTTTTTGAACTCTAACGATATTACTTCGCAAGTTTTAACGAGTGTACCTAACCTAGTCATTTTAGAGACTAATGACATACCTATGATTAGTCAAGTTACAACTGATTTAAACACGCTAGCTTCAGGAATTGTAGGAGAAGATGATTCTGTAACCAAATATGATATTAGCTTGTTTACAACTTATAAAGGAAAGGGCTATGACAGTGATGCTGTACAACATGAGCATTTAATGAATCTTAATTTCCATTTTCCTTCTATGGCAAAAGAGTTTGATAGCTCAAATAATACTTTTGTAAATGCTTATAAGGCTCTATATAGTATTACACCTAGTACACAAGCTATACGTGGTTATGATATTACAATGGATACTTTATTGCGATTAGGGTATGGAGGAGATATGTATAAGGGCGTTTCTACAGAAATAGAAACACAGTATGTTGAGAATAAATTTAATTATGAGAAGACAGTTAAAGGCTATAATAATACAGCTACTTATATTATGAAGTATGAGGAAGATTTATTGTTAAAAGAAGCACCTGTAATGAAAGTAATGCAAAAGAGTGAAGAAAAGGAATAAAATTCTCTACATAACTAATAAACAAAAGAGGCTGTCTAATTTAGACAGCCTCTTTTGTTGTATACTAGTAAGTAAGTTTAGTTCTATTGAACCTCTATTGCTTTAGAACTATACCCAAATAAACCTATAGATTTAATTATTTCAGGAATTCCTTCAGGAAGCATTTCTTCCCATCCTTGCTCTCCTTCAGCAATCATGCGAAGTACTTCTCTTGAAAATATACTAGATATAGAGTCGTCATAGTTTTCTATATCAATTACTCTCCCGTTGTATTTAAAGAATTTGTACAATTCTTTCATGCGAGGGTGTACTTTTAAATTATCACTAGTGGTAAGTTCTCCTGTTTCAGGATCTAGCATAGGGTAGAGATATACTTTGAGGTCTTTAAAGAATAACTTTCCAAAAGCCTCTAAAATTCCACCACTAAGATGATGATAATAAGAAGTGTCAAATATATCTACTAAGTTGTTTACGCCCATCACAAGCCCCATACGCTCCTTGGTATAGTTTGAGAAATACTCTACAACACGATAGTATTCTTTAAAGTTAGAAATCATAACGGTTTGCCCTAATGATCCTAGTAATCTAGCTCTAGACATAAAGTCTTCTTCATCTATCTCTCCCTCTGCACGTAGATTAGATAAGGTGATTTCAAAAATAACTTCTGTTTTTTTCTCGTCCACACGATTAGCATCTAAAAACATGGCGAGAGATTTCTCATACATATCCATATTGACCTTAGTGACTGGTCTAAAACTACCACGTAGCGCAAGCACATTCTTCTTATATAGTATTGCTGCAGGTAAAACATTATTACCTTCTGGATCAAACATAACAGCTTCTGTCATTCCGTTTTTAACCAGTTGCAAACTCATTAAACGGTTATCTACTTTTTCAAATTCAGGACCAGAAAAGTTAATAGTATCTATTTCTATTTGATCTTTATCTATGTGGTCGTATAGATATTTAAGTAGCTTTTTAGGATTATCATGCTTGTAAAAAGCACCATATATAAGATTAACTCCAAGTGTACCAAGAGTTAACTGTTGTGCACGAGCATCTGTCTGATGAAAACGTACGTGAAGAATAATTTCATTAAATTCTCCATCTGGAGTAACCTGAAATTTAATTCCTACCCAACCATGACCTTTGTATTTTTTAGCAAAATCAATAGTAGCTACAGTGTTTGCGTACGAAAAGAATATTTTATTAGGTTCTTTTGTTCTTGAGATACGATCTTCTATAAGATCCATCTCGTGTGATAACATCTTTTTAAGACGTTTTTCGGTTACATACCTACCATCACTTTCTACTCCATAAATAGCGTCAGAGAAGTCTTTATCATAAGCACTCATCGCCTTTGCGATCGTGCCACTTGCTCCACCAGCTCTAAAAAAATGTCTAACCGTTTCTTGTCCAGCACCTATTTCTGCAAAAGTGCCATAGATATTTTGATTAAGATTTACGCGTAATACTTTATTCTTGATAGATGGAACTTTCTCAAACTCCTTATCTCCTAAAATTGAAATAGCCATATTTTATAAATATCCCTTTTAAAATGGGTATCCAAAGATAATAAAACCAACCATTGAACAAAAAAATAACTGTATTTTTGTAGGAAATCATATTATTTGGAAATCACCTTTCTTGGCACCGGAACATCACAAGGAATCCCAGTTATAGGGAGTGATCACCCTGTGTGTTTAAGTGAAGATCCTAGAGACACTCGTCTTAGGGTTTCTATTTTGGTACAGATACAAGGGTATAATTATGTAATAGATTGCGGACCAGATTTTAGACAACAAATGTTGCTGAGTCCGCTTTCGCGAAAGCGTTTACCACTCCATGGAATTCTTTTTACACACGAGCACGCAGATCACGTTGCTGGATTGGATGATATCAGACCTTTTGTGTTTAAACAAGGGGAGATTCCTATTTATGGAGAGAAGCGAGTGTTGGGTAATCTAAAAGAACGGTTTTCTTATGTTTTTGAAACAGAAAACAGGTACCCAGGAGCACCTCGTGTAGATACTTATGAGGTTGTAAATAATAAAGCAGTGCCTTTAAGAGAGAATATAGAAGTGATTCCTATACGTGCTTTTCATGGTAACTTACCTGTTTTTGGATATCGTTTTGGTACCATGGCGTACTTAACAGATGTAAAGACGATTGAGTTAGCAGAAATAGAAAAATTAAAAGATTTAGATATACTTATTTTAAATGCATTGCGTTTTGAAGAACACCATACGCATCTAAATGTAGCAGAAGCCCTTGCATTGGTAGATAAAATAAAACCTAAAAAGACCTATTTTACACATATAAGTCACCTTATGGGCTTTCATGCCGAAGTAGAAAAGCAGTTACCTAACCATGTTTATCTGGCTTATGACGGATTAACACTAACTATATAATTATGAGACGTAGTATATATCTTTACCTATTTCTTTTTGCCGCTTTGTGGATTGTTTTCCAGTATATGCATAATAGTAAGTACTCTGCAAATGCAGAAAAGCGTATTGTTAAACTAGAGAAAAAATTGGCAAAAAGAGATTCTGTAGTTGATATGCTACAAGAAAAAATGAGTCAAAACTCGAGCTTTACTTTAGAAGGAAATGTAAATGCACAGGATTACTTTGAAAAGTCAAACATAAAACCCCAAGATATTATTGCAAAGGTGAGTGACGCAATAATAGAAAAAAACACGACTAAAGGAAATGATTTAATACCGTTTGAGGGAGATACTCACGGTTTCTTAATAAACGGAGTGCAACTCCTTAATCACAGATGGCTTATAGCAGATTTTGCAGATGGTAGTAATTGGGGTGAGATTTTAGTACGCTATTTTATTAATGAAGATGGGTCTGTAGATTTTGAACTGGCAGATGAATTGTTGTATTGAAACTGTATAAAATTGTAATATAGCGTGTTACGATATTAGTAATGCTGTTTTGTAGGTAAGAATAGTTCTTTAAATACATAAAACATTTTTTGCCTCTCAATATTATTCTAGTTACATTTAAGCCTAATTAGACTCTAAATTATCTATTGTATAATTTTAGTTTAAGCTAAAAGAATAAGGATGTTAACTAAAGTTTTTGGAAGTGCTGTTTTTGGAGTAGATGCTGCAACCATTACAGTAGAGGTTAATGTAGATAAAGGGGTGGGATACCACCTTGTAGGTCTTCCAGACAATGCCATTAAAGAAAGTAACTACCGTATTGCTGCTGCCTTGCAGAATAACGGATATAAAATCCCAGGAAAGAAAATTATTCTTAATATGTCTCCTGCAGATATGCGTAAGGAAGGCTCTGCTTATGACTTAACCTTAGCGACAGGAATACTTATTGCAACGGGACAGATTAAAGGAGAGCAAATAGGAGACTATATTATTATGGGAGAGCTTTCTTTAGATGGAGGCTTGCAACCTATAAAAGGGGCTTTGCCTATTGCTATTAAAGCCAGAGAAGAAGGTTTTAAAGGATTTATCCTTCCTACTCAAAACGCAAAAGAAGCTGCTATTGTTGATGGTCTTAAAGTATACGGTGTTAGTAATATAAGTGAGGTCATTGATTTCTTTGATAAAGGCATCGCTTTAGAGCAGACAATTATAGACACACGTGCAGAGTTTTACAAAAGCCTTGATCATCCAGAGTTTGACTTTGCAGATGTAAAAGGACAAGAATCTATAAAACGCTGTATGGAGATAGCGGCCGCAGGCGGTCATAACATCATTTTGATAGGCCCTCCAGGTTCTGGTAAAACGATGTTGAGTAAACGCTTACCTTCTATTTTACCTCCTATGAGTTTGCGTGAATCATTAGAAACCACAAAGATTCATAGTGTAGCAGGCCGTGTAAAAGATAATCAAGGGTTAATGAATGAACGACCTTTTCGTTCTCCCCATCATACGATATCGGACGTCGCATTAGTAGGGGGAGGTACGTATCCACAGCCAGGAGAGATTTCACTATCTCATAATGGAGTCTTATTTTTAGATGAGTTGCCAGAGTTTAAAAGATCGGTTTTAGAAGTGATGCGACAACCTCTAGAAGATAGAGAAGTCACTATTTCTAGAGCTAAATTTACGATTACCTATCCATCTAGTTTTATGCTTGTAGCGAGTATGAATCCAAGCCCTAGTGGTTATTTTAACGACCCAGATGCACCCGTAACGAGTAGCCCTGCAGAGATGCAACGCTATATGGGTAAAATAAGCGGTCCTCTTTTGGATAGAATAGACATTCATATAGAAGTAACGCCTGTACCTTTTGATAAACTGAGTGATGATACTAAAGGGGAGTCTAGTATGGAGATACGTAAACGAGTCACTAAAGCAAGGGAAGTACAGGTAGAACGCTTTCGCGAAAGCGAAAAAACCAATTATAACGCTCAAATGGGTGTAAAACAAATACGAAAATACTGTGCATTAGATGAAGGCTCTAAAGAGTTGCTTAAGAGTGCTATGGAACGCTTAAATCTATCTGCAAGAGCTTATGACCGTATTTTAAAAGTAGCAAGAACAATTGCAGATCTAGACCAATCAGAAAATGTAAATGGAACTCATATAAGTGAGGCTATACAATATAGAAGTCTTGATCGTGATGGTTGGCTAGGATAGGTGATATATAAATAAACAATGAAAAAAAGACTAAGTATTTCGGGACCTGGTGTTCTAGTAGCCGCAGCTTTTATAGGTCCTGGTACCGTAGCAACTTGTACAATAGCAGGAGCAACTTATGGGTATGCTTTGTTATGGGCGCTTGTACTTTCTATCATAGCGACAATTGTACTGCAAGAAATGGCGGCACGCATAGGTCTTATCTCAGGTAATGGCTTGTCTAAAGTAATTAGAGAATACACACAGCATCCTGTTGCTAGAGTGCTTTCCATTGGACTTATATTAAGCGCGATAGGAATAGGAAATGGAGCTTATGAAGCAGGAAATATAAGTGGTGGTGTATTGGGCTTAGAAGCATTAGGACTGTCTGGAACTTTAGATATAGGTGGACTTGCGTTAAATTATTGGAGTATTATTATTGGGCTACTTGCAGGGATTATCCTATTTATAGGAAATTATAAGTTATTAGAACGAATTTTAGTAAGCCTAGTGATTGTAATGAGTCTTGCTTTTGTAATTACAGCCATAGTAACACAGCCCTCTATTACAGGTATTCTTAAAGGGAGTTTACTGCCTCAAATACCGGAGGGGAGTTTACTTACCATTGTAGCGCTTGTAGGAACAACGGTTGTACCTTATAATTTGTTTTTACACGCGTCTTTAGTAAGAGAGAAGTGGCAGGATGAAAAAGACTTAGCAGCTGTAAGAAGAGATACACGAGTTGCTATTATTTTAGGAGGGCTCGTCTCTATGTCTATTATTATTTGTGCGGCAACGGTACAAGGGTCTACAATTACGAGTGCTTCAGATCTAGCAAAAAGCTTACAGCCTTTGTTTGGCGATTATGCGACTTACTTTATAGGAATAGGATTAGGGGCAGCGGGATTAACTTCGGCAATTACAGCTCCGTTGGCGGCAGCTTATGTAGTGAAAGGTTGTTTAGGTTGGGAGAATGATTTAAAAAGTAATTCATTTAGGATGGTATGGATACTGGTTCTTATTGCTGGAGTAGTATTTTCTTCGGTAGGATTTAAGCCTATTACAATTATAAAATTTGCGCAGATAACTAACGGTATAGTACTACCTCTTATAGCTGGGTATCTAATATGGCTTGCGAATAAGAAATCTCTTTTAGGGAAATTCACAAATTCTAAACTACAGAATGTACTGAGTATCGTAATATGGCTTATTGTTTTAGGATTAGGACTGCGTAGTATTCTTAAAGTTTTTGGTGCATTGTAATGAGTACGGTAGATTTAAATAGTGATGTAGGAGAGGGGATAGGTAATGAAGCACTGTTATTACCTTTACTCACATCTTGTAATATTGCTTGTGGAGGCCATGCAGGAGATATACATACGATGCAGGAAGTAACAAGACTTGCTTTACAAAACAAGGTAAAGATAGGAGCACATCCTGGTTATGAAGATAAAGCAAACTTTGGGCGTGTTGAGATAGCGCTTTCGCGTAAGCAATTAAAAGAAAGTATCAGTACGCAAGTATTGGCATTAAAAACCATAGTAGAAAGTCAAGGAGGTATCTTACATCACATAAAACCGCACGGAGCCTTATATAACAAAGCTGCGGTAGATAAAGAAACAGCAATCACTATACTAGAGGCTATAACTGCTATAGATGATAGGCTGGTAGTATATGTTCCTTATAATTCTGTAATACAAGAATTGGCACAAAATGTTCTTCCTATAATGATAGAAGGCTTTGCAGATCGTAATTATAATACCGATTACACGCTCGTGAGTCGATCTCAAAATAACGCATTGTTAACAGATCCTGTAGCTGTAATGAAACATATTAAAACAATGGTAGCTGGCCAACAATTGCATACTATAGATAAAGTTATGCTTCCGATACAGCTAGATACTCTTTGTGTACACGGTGATACAGATCAGGCTTTGGAGATTTTAAAATATTTACGAAGAGAAGCACCACAACATCAAATTAGATTTGAATGAATGACACGCAGTTTATTATAAGTGCTTACGGTACCAATGCGATTCTTATACGATGGAAAGAGGCCCCGTCTATCGACTTATTTAGTCATCTTAATGCAGTAAAAACGCTGTTAGAAAATAAATTTAATACCGTAGTGGTCCTTGCATATCAAGAACTATTACTTAAAAATACAAGGCCTACAAAAGAACATCTAGATGAAGTATTGCTATGCTTACGCGAAAATAAAACAGAAGTAATATCACAACAGCCTTCTCGTTTGGTACGTATTCCGGTATGTTATGATGTTGAGTTTGGAGAAGATTTAAAGGTTTTAGCAAAAGCTAAGAATATCTCCATTGAACAATTAATAAGGCTTCACACACAAGTAGAGTACTTTGTTTATTTTATAGGTTTTTTACCTGGATTCCCTTACTTATCGGGATTAGATACCCAACTACACACTCCTAGAAAATCGGTGCCTTCTAGACAATTAGTAGAAGGAAGTGTTGCCATAGGAGGAGAGCAAACAGGAATTTATCCTCAAAATAGCCCTGGTGGCTGGCACGTGATAGGGCATTGTCCTATTCCGCTATTTGACGCTCGCTTATCAGAGAGTAGCTTATTTCTGTCTGGAGACAAAGTACGGTTTGAAGCGATTACAAAAGAGGAGCACCGTGAGCTATCTAAGATGTCATTAACAAGGTTTAGAGAATCTTCATACCTATCGTATGCCTAGTATAGAAATTATAGAAAAAGGGTTTTATACCACCGTTCAAGATCTGGGGCGTACAGGGTATGAAATACAGGGGGTTCCTGAGAGTGGGGCGATGGATCAGCAGGCCTTACAGTTTTCTAATTTATTATTAAATAATTCTATACAAGCAGCGGCATTTGAGTGTACGTTAATAGGGCCTACTATTCTGTTTTTAAAAGATATTGCATTTGTACTCACAGGAGCATCGTCAGAAGCTTTATTGGATAAGGAGCATATAGGTCACAATCAAGTACATTTTGCGCAAAAAGGTCAAGTGCTACGCGTGGGAAAAGTAAAGAAAGGTTGTCGAGTTTATGTAGGATTAGATGGAGGGGTAGAAACCGAAGTATACTTAGGTAGTAGGAGTATGTTTTACCCCATAACACCTACTACTATTATTACAAATACAACTAAAATAAAAACAGGTATTTCTACGTATGGCAGTGCAAAAGGAGTACATATACATACAAGTAATAGTACTCGCTTTTTAGAAGAAATAGATATTACGGCATATAAAGGTCCAGAGTATGATCTTTTATCTAATGCTGCGATACAGAGACTGTCTGAAATTGAGTTTACAGTAAGTTCTTGGAATAGAATGGGTATTGCCTTAGATAAAGTTTTAGAAGCTCATCATCATAAGATACTTACAGGTCCTGTATTACCAGGGACAATACAGTTAACACCCAGTGGTCGTTTGTTTGTACTTATGCGTGATTGTCAAACTACGGGAGGGTATCCTAGAATACTGCAATTACCTCCTGAGTCTATTAATAAATTGGCTCAAAGGAAGTCTGGAGATAAAGTTTGTTTTGTGATTTGATTAGTTAAGTGTTCTATAAATTAAAACGGCTTCACTAAGTAACTCTATAGCATCTCCCTCATATAACGATTCATTTATTTCTGTAGCCTTTGCTTTAAATTCTGGATGGGTAAGCATTTTATCCCATAGATTATGGATACAATCAGGATAGTTCATGTTATCATTATTTTTGGTAATGCCTAATCTTATAGCTTTAAAGTATAGCCTTTGTATATCTAATCTACAAGAAGCAATTGTTTTATTGATCATTACAAGTATTTAAAAAAGAGAAATATAGTGTATGGTTATTTTTTAGATTATGGTACTTTGCCCAGCCACAATAGTATTAAAGTTACGAGTATCTTCTGGGCTTAAAATATAGTCAGCAATAAAGTCACCCACTTTTGAAGTTCCAAATGGGTTTTCAGGATTAATATCTGAAGTGCTAACCCCTAGTTCGAGTGATTTCTCTACAGCTTCTTCAATTCTAGTAGCTTCTTGATGTAAGTTTAAATGACGTAATAACATAGCAGCACTTAAAATACTAGCTAGCGGGTTTGCGATATCCTTTCCTGTTGCTTGTGGAAAACTTCCGTGAATAGGTTCAAAAAGGGCACTCTCTTTTCCAACAGAAGCAGATGCGAGTAAACCAATAGACCCACCTATAACACTTGCTTCGTCTGATATAATATCTCCAAAAAGATTTCCTGTAAGAATAACATCAAACTGTTTTGGGTTTAGAATCATTTGCATCGCTGCATTGTCTACAAAAAGAAAGTCTAGCGTTACATCCTTATACTGAGAAGCCATTTCTGTAACAACTTTTCTCCATAAGCGTGAAGTCTCTAGTACGTTGGCTTTATCAATTAAAGTAAGTTTTTTTCGCCTTTTTTGAGACTCTTTAAATGCAAGATGCGCTATTCTTGTTATTTCCTCTACAGAGTAAGAACAACCGTCAGAAGCTAATTGACCATCATCGCTTAACTCTTTTTCTCCAAAATAAATACCGCCTGTAAGCTCTCTATAAATAGACATATCTGCTCCAGATATAATTTCTTTTTTAAGAGGAGATTTTTCTATTAATTGTTCGTAAGCCTTTACAGGCCTTATATTACAAAATAAACCTAAGTATTTTCTTAATTGTAGTAAACCTTGTTCTGGACGAACTTTTGCACTAGGGTTATTATCATATTTTGGATGTCCTATAGCTCCAAATAGAATAGCATCAGAAACTTCACAAACTTTTAAAGTTTCTTCTGGTAACGGGTTTCCTGTGGCGTCTATGGCACAAGCACCCATTTGAGCATAAGAGTATGTGAATTCGTGATCAAACGTATCTGCTATAGCATCTAAAGCTTTTTTAGCTTGTGCCGTCACTTCTGGTCCGATTCCATCTCCTGGAATGATTGCTATATTGTAATTCATAATAATTGGTTTCGATGAAGAGTCCTCTAAATCTAAAAGACAATTCTGTTTTCTTCAAAAGCTGTTATTTCTTTTTTCTTATTCAATAAAAAATCAATGTCATCATACCCATTAATGAGGCATACCTTTTTATAAGGGTCTATATCAAATGCCGTAGTGTCTGAGTCAACACTTACTAATTGATTTTCTAGATCTATTTTTATTTGAGTATCAGGATTAGCTTGTATTTTTTCTAAAAGCAAGCTTAGGTAAGCAGGTGTAACCTGTATAGGAAGAACCCCATTATTAAGAGCATTACCTTTAAAAATATCTGCAAAAAAACTGGATATAACTACTTTAAATCCATATGCAGAAATAGCCCATGCAGCGTGCTCGCGACTAGAGCCACATCCAAAATTATCTCCAGCAACTAAGATTTGTGCTTTTTTGTATGCAGGATTGTTAAGAGGAAAATCGGGAGTTAACGATCCATCTGCTTGAAACCGCCAGTCTCTAAAAACATTATCGCCAAACCCTTTCTTATCTGTTGCTTTTAGGAAACGAGCAGGGATTATCTGGTCGGTATCTATATTTTCTATAGGCAATGGTGTTGCCGTACTTTTAAGTGTTGTAAACTTGTCCATTAGGAGAGTGCTTTTTTTGTAATATCAACTATTCTTCCTTCTATTGCTGTAGCTGCGGCAATAAGTGGTGATGCAAGAATGGTTCTCGCTCCTTGCCCTTGACGTCCTTCAAAATTTCTGTTGGAGGTAGATACGCAGTATTCACCAGATGGTATTTTATCATCATTCATTGCTAGACAAGCAGAACAACCAGGCTGCCTTAGAGTAAATCCTGCCGTTTCAAAAATTTGTACCAATCCTTCTTTTTCTAACTGTTTTGCTACCTGTTGTGATCCTGGAACGAGCCAAGCATTTACATTAGCAGCTTTTTGTTTTCCTTTTACATAATTTGCTGCAATTCTAAAATCTTCTATTCTAGAATTGGTACAACTTCCTATAAAAACGTAATTTATAGGAGTGCCAATAAGTGTTTCACCTCCTTTAAAATTCATGTATTCTAAAGCCTTTTCAAAAGTAAAATCACCTGTTTCAGGGATAGCTTCAGAGATTTTAATTCCCATTCCAGGGTTAGTACCATAGGTAATCATTGGTTCTATATCACTAGCGTCGAATGTATATTCTTTATCAAAAATTGCATCTTCGTCTGTAGGCAATGTTTTCCAATAGGAAACAGCTTTCGCGAAAGCATCTCCTTGCGGAGCAAATTCTCGATTTTGGATATAATCAAATGTAGTTTGATCTGGTGCAATCATTCCGCCACGAGCTCCCATCTCGATACTCATATTACAAACGGTCATACGCCCTTCCATACTCATTTCTTCAAAAACATTTCCTGCATATTCACAGAAGTATCCTGTACCTGCGTTTGTTCCTAGCTTAGAAATGATATAAAGTATAACATCTTTAGGGAGTACATTAGGTTTTAAAGTTCCGTTAACAGAAACTCGTAGGCTTTTAGGTTTTTTGAGTAATAAACACTGACTAGCAAATACTTGAGCCACTTGACTTGTTCCGATTCCAAAAGCAATAGTACCAAAAGCACCGTGCGTACTCGTATGGCTATCACCACACACCATAGTCATTCCTGGTTGAGTAATACCTAGTTCTGGAGCCATTACATGAACAATACCATTGTACTTGTGACCTAATGCATATAACGTAATCCCGTGTTTGTCACAATTAGCGGTTAGTTGCTCTAACTGCTTTCGCGAAAGCGCATCTTTTACAGGTAAATGTTGGTTTAAGGTAGGGGTATTGTGATCTGCTGTTGCTACAATCTGGTCTGGGCGAATAATAGGAATACCTCGTTCTTCTAGCTCATTGAATGCTTGAGGGCTAGTAACCTCATGAATAAGATGCTTATCTATATATAATACTTGAGGCCCATCTTGGACGGTGTCTACTACGTGGGCATCCCATACTTTGTCAAATAGTGTTTTTCCCATATGAAAATGATGCTTGTTATAAACAAACATTTAATTTTTAAATTAGTTTTAACTTAGTGTTCCTGAAGTAATTTGAATGTTTTCCATTATTGAATGAATATCATCATCCTTAACTTCTTTTTGTCTATCGGCTACTTCTAAGAAGTTACTGTAAGCAGCATCTAATTGATTTTTAGTTAGATCATAACCTATTTTTTTAGATCGGTAGGCGAGCGCAGCTCTGCCGCTTCTCGCGGTAAGTAAAATGGCACTTTCTGTAACTCCTACATCTAATGGATCCATAATTTCATAAGTTTCTCTATTCTTAATGACACCATCCTGATGAATACCTGAACTATGAGCAAAAGCATTAGCTCCTACAATAGCTTTGTTAGGTTGGACGGGCATTCCCATTTTTTCGCGTACCATTATACTAGTTTCATATAATAGTTTGCTATTAATATTTGTATCTAATTTTAGATAAGGATGTTGTTTTAGTATCATAACCACTTCTTCTAGAGCGGTGTTTCCTGCGCGTTCTCCTATACCATTTATAGTACATTCTACTTGTCGAGCACCATTTTGTATGCCTGCAATAGAATTTGCAGTTGCTAACCCTAAGTCATTATGACAATGGCAGGATAGGATGACATTTTCTATTCCTTTTACATTTTCACGTAAGTATTTTATTTTAGCACCATATTCATCAGGTAAGCAGTAACCTGTCGTATCTGGAATATTAAGAACTGTAGCTCCTGCTTTTATAACAGCTTCAAGAACACGTGCTAAGTACTCATTATCTGTACGTCCTGCATCTTCTGCATAAAACTCTATATCTTCTACAAACTTCTTGGCATAGGATGTAGCAACAACAGCACGTTCTATTACTTTTTCAGGGGTACTATTAAATTTATATTTAATATGAGATTCACTAGTGCCTATCCCTGTATGTATTCTCGGAAATTTAGCATATTTAAGAGCTTCTGCAGCAACGTCAATATCTTTTGTTACGGCTCTAGTGAGACCACATACCGTTGCGTTTTTAACTAATTTTGAAATTTCTAAAACAGAGGTAAAATCTCCTGGGCTAGATATAGGAAATCCAGCTTCTATTACGTTTACTCCTAAAGTGTCTAAACGTTCTGCTATAGTTAATTTTTCTTGAGTCGCTAATTTACATCCCGGGACTTGTTCTCCGTCTCTTAGGGTTGTATCAAAAATGTAAACTTTATCTCTAGACATAATTTTATACGTATATAAAGAGGAGAAGAAGCTTCTACTATCTTTTTAAATTGTTGTTTTAATAGTTTTTATGACTGCAAATTTATATCTTGTTTTTATCCAATGATTCACAATGAATAGAGTTATTACGATAATGAAATCTTGTTTTTTTTATATAAAATCTTGTTTTTTAGTTTGTTATGAGTAGAGTTGTTACAAAGTTGAATGGTGATAATGATCCACTTTTTGTATTGATAAAATCTCTTTCTAAAAGTGAGAAACAACAATTTAAATTATATGTAGGTAGGTTAGAACGTAATACAGATGCAAAGTTCATGGCTTTGTTTGAGCTATTAGATAAGATGAAATATTATGATGAGACTACCATTCTTAAAAGTGGAGTTGTTAGAAAGGCTCAAATATCTAACCTTAAAGCACATCTTTATAAACAACTTTTAATAAGCTTACGATTAACATCTACTCATCAAAATATTAGAATCCAGATTAGAGAACAATTAGATTTTGCCACTATTTTATATCAAAAAGGATTATATAAACAGAGTCTAAAATTATTAGATAAGGCTAAGACACTAGCTATTGATAATGAAGAGAAAGGTATAGCTTATGAGATTGTTGAACTAGAAAAGGTGATAGAGTCTCAATACATTACTCGTAGTATAGCCTCTAGAGCACAAAAACTCACTCAACAATCTAAAGTGTTGAGTGAGTCAAATAACTTAACAAGTAAGTTATCTAATTTAAGCTTAGAACTCTATGGAATGATGTTGCATACAGGGTATGTACGTAGTGATGAAGAGAAACAACACGTACAGTTATTTTTTGAAAAAGAGATTCCAGTATACAAATTAGAAGAATTAGGGTTTAGAGAAAAAGTATGGCTAAGTAAGACCTATTTGTGGTATAGCTTTTTGACTCAGGATTTTTTAGCTTGTTATAAATATTCAGAACGATGGGTACGGCTTTTTAATCAGAAC
>CAZJRA010000002.1:0-16961 GCA_964548335.1 uncultured Flavobacteriaceae bacterium
AGGTTTTATAGATACTCTTAGAGCGGGTAATGGTTTTTGGGACCATACACCAGCCACTTTAAATGAAATGTCAGAAACGATAGCAAGTCGTTTTTCATTTAGCGTAGCTCAGGCAGGAACAATTAATTAATACAAACGAAAGAAGAGATTTATGAGTCTCCTCTTCTTTATATTTTACTATGAAAAAAGTTTTCTTACTTTTAAGTATTGCATTTACGATGTATGCTTGTACAGATGATGAACCTGAAGGAGGAGGCTCATCTAACAATGTATCATTTGATAGAGGTGCATTATTAGCAAACTTAACCGATAATATCATCATACCAGCCTATGAAGATTTTGTAGGACAAGTAGAAGATTTAGAAACGGCGGCAAATGCATTTACAGCATCTCCAGAAGAGAGTACGTTAACTACATTACAAGATGCTTGGTTAACTACATATACCACTTGGCAACGTGTGTCTGTTTTTGAGATTGGCCCAGCAGAGAGTGTAGGACTACGACTTAATGTTAATATATACCCTGCAGATGTTACTCAAATTAATGAGAATATATCTAACGGAGCATATGACTTATCATTACCATCTAATAGAACTTCAAAAGGGTTCCCTGCAATGGATTATCTGCTGTTTGGAGAAGATAGTGATGAGGCTGTAATAACCGCTTTTGAGAATAGTACAAATAGGCAACAATACTTAAACGATATCGTAACAGATATGAATAACTTGTCTACGCAAGTAAGAGATGAGTGGCAAGAAGGGTTTAGAGATACTTTTGTAGATAATGACGGCTCTTCTTCTACAGCATCTGTAGATAGAATAGTAAATGATTATATCTTTTATTACGAGCGTTTTTTGAGAGCAGGAAAAATGGGAATCCCAGGAGGTGTATTTTCAGGAACTCCAGCTCCTCAAAATATCGAGGCTTTTTATAACGGTACTATCTCTAAACAATTATTCTTAGAAGGTTTAGGAGCTGTTCAAGATTTTTTTAATGGTGTAGCTTATAATGGAGGCGCTCAAGGCGAAAGTTTGAGCGATTACCTAGATGCTCTTAACACAGTTAAGGATGGGGCAGATTTAAGTACGATTATAAATAACCAATTTGAAGAAGCTCGTACTGCAGTACAATCATTAGGGACATTTACTCAAGAGTTAGAAAATAACCCACCTATTGCTTTTTTAGAAGCATATAATGAAGTACAACGAATCGTACCTCTTATTAAAGTAGATATGGTAAGTGCGTTAAGCATTAGTATAGACTTTGCAGACGCAGACGGAGATTAATAAATATATGACTAGAGTAACAACATACCTGAATCAAACAACGGAGGCCGCCCCATTAGCGGTCTTTCGTGTATTTTTTGGTATTCTTATGTTGGTTAGTATTAGTAGGTTTTGGAGTTACGGATGGATTGATAAGTTTTATATTCAACCAAAATTTCACTTTAAGTTTTATGGTTTTGAGTGGGTGCAATCTCTTGGGGATTATACGTATGTATTGTTTGCTATTTGCGGGTTAAGTGCTTTATGTGTTGCTTTTGGGTATAAGTATAAAATAGCAATCATTACATTTTTTATAAGTTTTACGTATATCGAGTTATTGGATAAAACCACTTACCTCAATCATTATTACTTTATAAGCATACTTAGTTTTTTACTTATTTTTTTACCCGCTGCTTCTCATTTTTCGGTAGACGCACGACTTAAAAATAAATCTCATAGTTATATTCCTAAGTGGAGTATAGATAGTATAAAATTACTGTTAGGTATTGTATATGTATATGCAGGTTTAACTAAACTTAATAGTGATTGGCTCATTAAGGCAATGCCTCTTAAAATATGGCTTCCTTCTAAATTTGATATTCCTCTCATAGGGAATCTTTTAGGAGAAGAGTGGGTGCAATATGCGTTTAGTTGGATAGGAGCAGGCTACGATTTGTGCATTCCGTTTTTGTTATTGTATAAACGTACGAGGCTTTTTGCTTTTATAGCAGTTATTATTTTTCACGTGTTAACTAGAGTATTATTTCCTATAGGAATGTTCCCGTATATTATGATAGTAAGCGCTTTGATATTTTTTGGTACAGGAGTGCATAAAAAAATAATTTACGCTTTATCTAAAATGATAAAGTACCCAAAACACCTTTTAGAAATAACCAAACAATCTCCATCTTCTACGCCTAGGGAATGGAATTTAAAACATAGTATCTTATTCGTATTCTTTGTGATACAACTTATAGTACCGTGGCGTTATCTTTTGTATCCAGGCGAGTTGTTTTGGACAGAAGAAGGCTATCGTTTTTCTTGGCGGGTGATGCTTATGGAAAAATCAGGTTATGCTCAGTTTAAAATAGTAGATAAAGCTTCAGGAAAACGATTTTATGTAGATAATAGCGATTTCTTAACTCCGTTACAGGAAAAACAAATGAGCTTCCAACCAGACTTAATTCTAGAATATGCTCACTATCTTTGCAGCCACTTTAAAGCACAAGGGCATCAAAACATTGCAGTATTTGCTGAGGTGCAAGTATCACTCAATGGAAGGTTAAGTACTCAGTTTGTAGACCCTACAATAGATTTAGTTGCTAAGAAAGAATCATTTAATCATAAACATTGGATAACACCATTTAATGACGAAATTAAAGGCATATAGTTTTATACTGATATTATTAAGTACGCTTAGTATGTTATCACAGCATACCTTTTCGGGCTTGATAACAGACCCTAATGGGAATCCTATTAGTGATGTAGAGTTATACATAAGAGAAGCTAGCTTAGCGTCCCAAACAGCTAGTGATGGTACTTTTAGTTTTAATAATGTTCCTTCGGGAACCTATAATCTTGTGGTTTTTGGATTTGCTTATGAGTTGGTAGAAGAGCAGATTACGATAGAAAAAGATGTCACCAAAAACTACCAACTTACATTATTAGGAGAGTCACTATCTGAAGTAGTGTTATCTACTCGTAGAGAAAAAGTATTTGCCTTACGCTCATTAAAAAAAGTAGAAGGTACAGCTATCTATGCAGGTAAGAAAAGTGAAGTAGTAGTGCTAGACCAACTTACAGCAAATCTTGCTGCTAATGCTCCTAGACAGATTTATAGCCAAGTAGTAGGTCTTAATATTTACGAGAATGGAGATGCAGGTTTACAGCTTAACATAGGAGGGAGGGGCTTAGACCCTAATAGGTCTTCTAATTTTAATATCCGCCAGAATAATTATGATATAAGTGCAGATGTATTGGGATATCCAGAGAGTTACTATACTCCACCTGCAGAAGCTTTAGAAGAAATACAGGTAGTACGAGGAGCAGCATCATTACAGTATGGAACACAGTTTGGCGGACTTATAAATTTTAAATTAAAACGACCTAACACAACTAAAAAGATAGAGTTTGTTTCTAGACAAACGGCAGGTTCATTTGGTCTTTTAACTACTTTTAATAGTTTAAGTGGTACGGTAGGTAAATTTAGCTACTACACTTATTTTAATTATAAAGAAGGAGATGGATGGCGTGATAATTCTAGGTTTAATAGTCGTAATTATTATGCACACCTAGGATACCAATTATCTGCTAAGACAAAGGTAGAGGGAGAAATCACTCTGTTTAATTACTTAGCACAGCAGGCAGGTGGACTTACCGATTTTCAGTTTGAGCAAAACCCTGACTTTAGTAACAGGGCACGTAATTGGTTTGATATAGATTGGACAGTATATTCACTACGGTTAGAACACGAGTTTACAAAAAAGACAGAGGCAAGTGTACACCTTTTTGGATTGGACGCATCACGTTCGGCAGTTGGTTTTAGAGAGAATAGAGTAAGTCAGCCAGATGAAAATGAAGAGAGAGAACTATTAGTAGATAATTTTAATAATTGGGGTGTAGAAGGGCGTTTTTTAACACGCTACGATTTAGGAGAGCAAACAAACGTATTGCTTTTAGGGAGTAAATATTATGACGCTACAAATAGCCAAAGACAAGGTCCAGGAAGTGATGGTAATGATGCCAATTTTAGTTTTGCAGATGAGCAGTTTCCTAATTTTGAGAGACAAGCAGCATTTGATTTTCCTAATCAAAACCTTGCCATTTTCGGAGAGAATATTTTTAATATTTCAGATAAGATTGCAATCACACCAGGTTTTAGATGGGAATACATAAAGACCGAAAGTGAAGGGAGCTTCCTAGAAATAGGATTCTTATTAGATGATGAAACCGTAGATTTTAGAAACGAACTAGAAGATAATAGAACTTTTGAACGAGACTTCTTGTTATTAGGACTAGGAGCTACTTATCAAGTATCGCCAGTAACAGAGTTGTACGGTAATTTTAGCCAAAACTATAGGTCTGTAACCTTTAATGATATTCGAGTAATAAACCCCTCTTTTGTGATAGATGAAAACATAAGTGATGAAGATGGATATACATTAGATGTAGGAGCAAGAGGAAATCTAGATAACAAGCTGTCTTATGATGTAAGTGCTTTTGGTGTACGATATGATAATAGATTAGGAGAAGTACTCTTTGTAGATGATGATGGTAGTATAAAACGCCGTAGAGGAAATATAGGAGATGCCTTTATTTATGGATTAGAATTCTTTACAGATTGGAATATTAAAAACACCTTTTTTGAAGAAAAAGAAAACTTTAAAGCAAGTGCTTTTGTAAACTTAGCCTATACACAGTCTGAGTATTTGAGTTCTGATGCTACAAATGTAGAAGGTAATGATGTCGAGTTTATACCAGAGCTAAATCTTAAGACTGGAGTTAATTTTGGATATAAAAACTTTAGTAGCAGTCTTCAATATACCTACTTAACCAAGCAATTTACAGATGCTACTAATGCAGAGCGTGATATAAACGATAATCAGCGAGGTATAGAAGGGGAGATACCTTCTTATGGAGTGCTTGATTTTTCGGCAGCGTACAGTTATAAAAAATGGCGTTTAGAAACCGGTGTAAATAACGTGCTAGATAACGAATACTTTACACGTAGAGCAACAGGTTATCCAGGGCCAGGGATTATTCCTGCAGAACCTCTTACGGTATATACCACACTACAATTTAAGTTGTAGGGGTTTTAGTCTGTAAAACCCGATTATTCCTTGTATATTTGCACGCAATTATATGTTAACTTGTAGTTTTAAAAAGGCTACGCTTTCGCGAAAGCGAAACACCAAAACTCTAATTGCGATGACTGCACACGAAGACAAAATTCTTGGAGAAGGTCTTACCTACGACGATGTACTATTAGTACCTGCTTTTTCTGAAGTATTACCAAGAGATGTAAGTATACAAACTCAATTTACCCGTAACATTACTTTAAACGTACCTATTGTCTCTGCGGCAATGGATACTGTTACAGAAAGCCGTATGGCGATTGCTATTGCCCAAGAAGGTGGGATAGGAGTACTACATAAAAATATGACTATCGAGCAACAAGCAATGAAAGTGCGTAAAGTAAAACGTGCCGAAAGCGGTATGATTATAGATCCTGTAACTTTGCCCATAACAGCAATTGTTCAGGATGCAAAAAATGCTATGAAAGAACATAGCATAGGAGGGATACCTATTGTAGATGATGCTAATAAACTTATAGGGATTATCACAAATCGTGATTTAAGATTTGAAAAAAATAATGACCGCCCTGTTAGTGAGATAATGACTTCAGAAAATCTAGTAACCGCTAGTGAAGGTACATCATTAGTACAGGCAGAAGAAATTCTTCAAAAT
Organism: uncultured Flavobacteriaceae bacterium; assembly: GCA_964548335.1. Taxonomy (GTDB): domain Bacteria; phylum Bacteroidota; class Bacteroidia; order Flavobacteriales; family Flavobacteriaceae; genus Dokdonia. Next base: position 5,733 of record CAZJRA010000002.1, read on the forward strand.
CATAAAATAGAAAAATTACCTGTTGTTAAGGAAGACAACACGCTAGTAGGTTTAATTACTTTCAGAGATATTACTAAGCTTACGCTTAAACCTAATGCAAATAAAGATACGTACGGAAGATTACGAGTTGCAGCAGCAATAGGAGTAACAGGAGATGCTGTAGAGCGTGCAGGAGCTTTAGTAGCAGCAGGAGTAGATGCAATTGTAATAGATACCGCTCACGGTCATACAAAAGGAGTGGTTGCAGTGCTTAAAGAAGTAAAGAAAAACTACCCAGACCTAGACTGCGTAGTAGGAAATATAGCTACGGCAGAAGCAGCAAAATACCTTGTAGAAGCAGGAGCAGATGCTGTAAAAGTAGGAATCGGACCCGGTTCTATATGTACCACTCGTGTGGTAGCAGGAGTAGGGTTTCCTCAGTTTAGTGCGGTATTAGAATGTGCGGCAGCAATAAAAGGAAGCGGAGTACCTGTAATTGCAGATGGAGGAATACGATATACAGGAGATATTCCTAAGGCTATTGCAGCAGGAGCAGATTGTGTAATGTTAGGTTCTTTATTAGCAGGGACACAAGAATCTCCAGGAGAAACCATCATTTACGAAGGACGTAAGTTTAAGTCATATCGTGGTATGGGGTCTGTAGAAGCAATGAAAAAAGGGTCTAAAGACCGTTATTTCCAAGATGTAGAAGACGATATTAAAAAATTAGTGCCAGAAGGAATTGTAGGTCGTGTACCTTACAAAGGAGAACTTAACGAAAGCATACACCAGTTTGTAGGAGGTCTTCGTGCAGGAATGGGGTATTGTGGTGCAGGAACTGTAGAGGCTTTAAAAGAAAGAGGGCGTTTTGTTAAGATAACTGCGAGTGGTATTAATGAGAGCCATCCACATGATGTAACGATTACAAAAGAAGCTCCTAATTATAGTAGATAAGCTTTGCAATAAACATATTTTAAATATTAAACGACTAGTCTTTACTAGTCGTTTTTTTTATGGTAAAAAGAGATGTAATTAACTCTTTTTATAAAATTTGTAACAAATAGTAAGTATACTCGTCTTCTTAGTAACTAACCAAGCAAAGTGAATCAAAAAACGTTCATAAAAATAACAGACTCATTTAAAGATAAGATATACCGTGTGGCCAAACGGTTGTTAGTATCTGAAGATGAAGCTAAAGATGCGACTCAAGAAATTTTGTTGCGTTTATGGACAAAGCGTTCTCAGATTGAAAAATACAGAAGTGTAGAGGCCTTTGCAATGACGATGACTAAGAATTACTGTTACGACTTACTTAAAGCAAAGCGCAGTAATAATCTTAAGATTGTGCATAGTAATTATGAGGACCACAGTACTAATACAGCTCGACAAACAGAAGTTGCCAGTGATGTAGAGTGGGTATATACATTAATGAAGGAACTGCCAGAGAAACAGCAATTAATACTTCAATTAAGAGATGTAGAACAGTATAATAATGCAGAGGTTGCAAAAATTTTAGAAATAAATGAAGTTGCGGTTCGTGTGGCACTTTCAAGAGCTCGAAAAACCATACGAGAAGCACTCATTAAAAAACAAAACTATGGACTCCAATAGAATAGACGAACTACTAGAGGTGTACTTTGAGGGAATAACCACCTCGGAGCAGGAGAGAGAACTGCGCATGTATTTTACAAGTGCAGAAGTAGCTCCACATCTAGAAGGATATGTAGGGATGTTTAGCGCTTTCGCGAAAGCACAACAAGAAACAATCTCGGTTCCCACAAAACTCCCATCAACGAAGCTTAATTATAAATGGGTGTCAGGTATCGCAGCAGTAGTGCTATTTCTTATAGGGATGGTAATCCAAAATAATAAGAAAGAGGGTTACACAGGAACGTATAAAGACAAAGAGGTAGCAGTCCTTAAAACCAAGCAAACCTTGGGGATGATGACTAAAATGATACAGCAATCTACCGCACAGTTAGGTGCGATAAGAGAATTTGAAAACACCACAAACCGTTTTTTAAAACAGTAATATTTTTCTAAAAATATAGTAAGAAAAGAAGAATGATAAATACAAAGATTAAAATGAAAACAGTAGCAATAGCAATACTAATGTTGTGTTCATCTATGATGATTACAGCGCAAAACGAATTTGATAAATTTGAGTCTATACGAGGAGTGTCTTCTATGGTGATGAATCAAAAGATGTTTAAACTCTTGAGTAAAGTAGACCTTAACTCATCAGACCCAGAGATGCAAGCCTATATTAATCTAGTAAATAACCTAGAGAATGTAAAGATGTTTACGACTACAAAAACAGAGGTCGCTGCAGATATGAAAAATGTAATGAATAGTTATACTTCTAGCAGTAATCTATCAGAATTAATGAGAGCTAATGATGATGGGAAGAATGTTAAGTTTTACTATAAGCCAGGGAGTAATGATGATTTTGTAAGTGAGTTTGTAATGTTTCTTGTAGGAAATATAGATGGTGAAAACCGTACAGTATTTTTTCAAGTAACAGGTAATATAGACTTAAAGCAAATATCTAAACTAGCACAAGAGTTTGACTTTAAAGGAAGCGATGCGTTAAAAGGAGTAGAAAATGCAAAAAAAGGATAAGATGATTAAAACAGTAATAAAACTAAGCGTTCTACTAGTACTTTCAGTATTTACAGTAACGAGTTGTAGTAGTGATAAAAAGTCACTGCAAGAGTACTATGTAGACAATCAAGAAAATAATGATTTTGTATTAGTAGATGTTCCTGCGAGCCTTATAAGTGGTAGTTCTGCATTTCTTACTAAAGAACAAAACGAAGTACTAGAGACGATACGCAAGATTAATATTATGGCATATCCTATAAAAGATGCCACTTCGATAAATTATCAAGGAGAGAAAACGAAGCTTATGGGTATTCTTGCAGGCGATGATTATGAAGAGCTTATGAAAGCAAATTCAGATGAAGGAAGTATACGTCTTTATTTTAAAGGAGAAGAAGAAGCTATAGATGAGGTTATTTTCTTTGGAGCAGAAGACTCTAAAGGGTTTATACTCGCACGATTATTGGGTGATGATATGAATATTAGTAATATGGTGAAGTTAGCCCAATCTATGGAAACAAGTGATATAGATGTTTCCCAGTTTGAAGGAATAATGGATATTTTTAATGATATACAATAAACCTTAAAATGTTTAAACAAGAAACCCCGCCTGGCAGCGGGGTTTTATTTTTGTAATACTGTTTTTATACTTCAGCATCTAATAGGTCGGTTACTACGTGATACCTAGGGTCGTCAATATCACTTTCTATAACACTGTCAAATTTTGGGTCTACCTTAAGTAAAAGGTCTTTACATTCGGGGCATAAATGTTTAAGCTTAACTTCTTTTCCTACCTCAAGATATTTATCTACAATTCCTCTTAACGCTTCTATACCTGAGTGGTCATTTACTCTAGATTCTATAAAGTCTATCTCTACTTTATGAGGGTCATTACGTACATCAAACTTGGCATTAAAATTTTGAATAGAACCAAAAAACAAAGGGCCCCATATTTCATATACTTTAGTGCCATCTTCCTTAATGTGTTTTCTAGCTCTAATCATTGTTGCATTTTTCCAAGCAAAAACTAAGGCACTTATAATAACCCCTGCAATTACAGCTACGGCAAGGTCTTTCCAAACAGTGATTGCCGAAACAGCAATAAGTACAAACGCATCTGTACGAGGAATTTTATTAAGTATTTTAAAACTAGACCACGCAAAAGTTCCTATTACCACCATAAACATAACACCTACCAAGGCTGCTATTGGAATTTGCTCAATAAGTGGTGCACCAAATAGTATAAACCCTAAAAGGGCTAATGCTGCAAAAGCACCAGAAAGCCTACCGCGTCCTCCAGACTCTACATTTATGATAGATTGTCCTATCATAGCACAACCTCCCATACCTCCAAAGAGACCGTTTAAAATGTTTGCTCCACCTTGTGCTACGCACTCTCTGTTTCCAGAACCTCTAGTTTCTGTCATATCATCTATAAGGTTGAGTGTCATTAGTGACTCTATAAGGCCCACTGCGGCAAGTATAAAGGCAGTAGATAAAATGAGCCATTTATTTTCTAAGACACTATCTAGCACCACAGAGTCAAATATTTGAAACTGAAAGTTTGGTAAGCCGCCTTCTAGTCCAGAACCACCACCATCACGTATAAAAGAGCCTACAGTACTCATATCTAGATTTCCTAAAATAACGATAGCTGCAACTATAATAATAGCAACGAGGGCTGCCGGTATTTTTTTTGTGAGCTTAGGAAGGAAATACATAATTGCCATTGTAAGGAGTACAAAAGCCATCATCATCCAGAAACTAGTATTAGTGAAAAGGGCACTAAACCAAGAACCCATATCTGACCAAAAGGAGATTCCTGCAGTTCCTGTTTCAGGAAAAAGCCCTAACTGTGATAAGAATATTACGATAGCAAGACCATTTACAAACCCCATCATCACTGGGTGCGGTATTAAACGTACAAACTTTCCTAGTTTAAATAGTCCTGCCATAACCTGTATAGCACCTACAAAAAGTAAGGTAATGAATAACCATTGCAATCCTAAGTTTTCAATAGGAGTGGCTAATGCATCGCCCACTTCATTCCCTTTTTGTATCATATGTACCATCACCACAGCCATTGCGCCTGTTGCTCCAGAAATCATACCGGGACGTCCTCCAAAAAGGGCTGTAATAATACCCATCATAAAGGCTCCGTATAAACCTACTAATGGGTCAATACCAGCTACAAAGGCAAAAGCAACTGCTTCTGGCACTAGAGCTAAAGCAACTGTTAAACCAGATAGGATATCGTTTTTAGGATTGACTGTGAAATTATTGAAAAACTGTTTCATTGTATTTTTTTTAACAAAGGCGCAAAGATATAGGATTCTTAAACTTAGATTCTATAATGAGATTACTTTTTGGAGAATACATTCCATAAAAAAATCCAATCGTATATAACGATTGGATTTTTTTTATTCTATAAAGTTTGTTTTGTTAGAATGCGTATACTACAGAAATATCGAGATTACCCTTCTTTATTTTCCATTTTCTTATTCCAAGCCACCGCAAAAGATTTATTGAATAACACTTCTTTTTTTACTTTAGTAGTTTGAATTTCTTTTAACCACTCTAATTGTCTTGGACTTAAATAGGTAGATGGGTTTTGGCGATTCCCTAAGGCACTATTTATTTTTGTTTTCTGTAAATTGGTTAAGGGTAAATATTTATAATCTGTATGACGTAAGTAATAGTCTTCATCATTTGATGCTGGACGATATGAAGAACTAAAATCCATAGGAGTAAAATTATTACGTTTTGCGTAAGAGTCTAATTCTTTTACTGCTACTTTTTCTGCGTCGTAAGTCACTTTTACTACTTCGCGCCCGTTCATAAAACCCGCTTCTGTATTTAGTACTCCTTCTGTAGCACCTAGTTGTTTTTCACCAGTCCAAAAGCAGTACATACTGTAGTATTGATTTTTAGTACTACGCACAGCAGAGAGCTCTTTTCCTAGGAGTATCATATACTCAGGAATCTCTCTATAAGTAGAGTTTAAAGCTCTTGTCATTGCTTGGTGTAATCCTTTTGCAGAATAATTTCCAGAAACTCTAGGAGTTAAGTTCTTTCCTTTAGAATCTACAATGCGTACTACAGGATTGTTCCAGCTAGGCTCATTAAATTGATTTAATATTTGTCTGTCTTTTCCTCCTTTATTGTTATGTATTACTAATGGAATGAAAAGGTCTTCGATAGCTTCTACCATAAGAGGGTTACTAAGCACGTCTTTCCCATAATTACGGCAAGTAGAACAACCAGGAACCTCTTGAAAGAGAATTAAGACAGGCTTGTTTTCTTTTTCAGAAAGAGAAGTAGCAACATCGTAGTCTCGATACCAGTTTACTTTACCTAGTTCGACATCTTGTTGTAAGGCATTAGTTCGTTCTTGTGCTAAGCCTGTAAGACTTAAACAAACTAGAAATAGAGTAGTAAATAATAGATTCTTTTTCATGGTCATCTTTTTGATGTTATTCTTGTCGTTATGTTTTAAACATACTTACATAAAATAGGAGTTTTTAGAGACTCAAAGCAAAAACAGTTTTTAGAAGAGTAGAAAAGCAATAAGATTAGTCCTACCTTTGTCTTGCAGGTCGCCTTATCGCTCTCGGTTTTTTGAGAGAGGAAAGTCCGGACACCATAGAGTAGCATAGCGGTTAACGGCCGTCATTACGCTTAGGCGTGATAGGACAAGTGCAACAGAAAGAATGTACAGGTAATGCTGTAGTGCAACCAGGTAAACTCTATGCGGTGCAATGTCAAGTATACTCATAGTTAAGCATAACTCGTGCGTTGTGGGAGGGTAGGCAGCTAGAAATATGTAGTAATACATATTCCAGATAAATGATAAGGGTCACGTTTACGTGATACAGAATCCGGCTTATAGACCTGCTTTTTTATTTTTTAAACTCTAATTAAGTAATTGTAAAACCCTAGAATTACTCTTCTTCATCACTTTCGGGTAGCTCAAAGAAACTAAAGGCATTCCCACCATAATGTCTAGTATCTACATAATGGATGCAATCATCTAGTTTAGTATGTTTACTATGTTCTACAATAAGTAGCCCATCAGTATCTAGAAGTTGATTAGCAAAAACAAGTGCTACAATCTTTTTAAATTCTTCTAAAGGGATATCGTAAGGAGGGTCAGCAAAAATAATGTCGTAGGTGCCTTTTGTACGTTCTAAATAGGCAAATACATCACTCTTTATAGCATTGATATCTAATTCAAATTGTGTTGCGGTTTGTTGTATAAACTTTACACACCCATAATGACTATCTACAGCCGTTACTAATTCTGCTCCTCTAGAAGCAAATTCATAACTGATATTTCCTGTACCGGAAAAGAGGTCTAGTACTTGTAATGCACTAATATGAAACCTACTACGAATGATATTAAATAAGGCTTCTTTAGCCATATCTGTAGTAGGGCGTACCGGTAATTTTTTAGGAGCGTTAATACGCCTTCCTTTGTATTTTCCGGAAATTATACGTGTCATAATAAAGTATTTAATGTATAATCTGTTAAGGCAATGAGATGATGTTCTTTATTACTAATAAAAACTTCTCTAATGTAGGTGTACGCAATCTCGTACAACGGACTATCTTCTGTAATATCTCCTACGAGCTCTACAATAGTTGTTTCGGTGTCTAAATTGAGTTGTTCAATTGTAAAGAGGAGATAATAAATAAAGTCTTCTTTGGTGATGAATTCAAAACTATTCGCTAGTAATAATTTTGTTGATTGATATACAATGATTTCAAAACTACTTTTATGAACGTTGATTAAGAGTCTAGGGCTTTCGTCTTTTTCATTACTAAAACTCAAGGTATGCTGTGCTAAAAGTGATATACTATGACGATATTCAAAACTACCGTAATAGTCCAAAAATAGATTGTTACAATTAGTATATGGAACATACACACAAACCATTTCTTGTTCTTCAAGAATGTCGTAAGCAATGTAGTCTGTTGCTAAAATTTTCGTGTTAAACTTTAAATAATCTACTAAAGATTCTTCTTTAAAAATAGCTTTGGGAACAAATGTAAATAATGAGTTTACATATACTACAACTACTTTTTTATAAGCTTGTTTTAATAACGAGTTTGTATTGTATAGGTTTTCCAGTTCTTGGGTTAACCCTAATGGGTCCACTCTTTTAGTAAAAGGATGATTTTCATAATGCTCGACTTCAAAAGTATCTAGATTTTGAATAAAAAAAGAAAGTCCATCTAAGCGTACTTGGATGGACAATTTCTTGTTTATATTTTCAGAAATACTATTCGTCATTAGCTCCATAACTCTTAGGCCAGTTACCATTACTGTTTATAGTAGCCATTGACCCAACTGTAAGGTGTGTTCCATTTACTCCGTCTACAGAAAGAACTTGCTTTTCTTGGTTTAGAAGATCTTTATTTTGATCCCATAGTAAAGTTTCTTTAGAAACTTTAGCTTCAAAAACAGGGTAGGTACCTGTAGTTTTCTCTATAGTACCTGCTTGTAAATCATACTTAGCGTCTAATCCTTCTATAGGAATGTTTATCATTGTCTTATAACGATCAGATCCCTTAAAGATAGAATCTTTAACAGACTTATATCCTAATGTATCTATAATTACAATCCCTTTATAGGTATCTACTCCAAAACGTCTCGTCTGCTCTCTATCTAAAACGGTAGAATCACGGCGTTGTGTTAAGGTAAACTTAGCAGTGTCAATAAATCGTACTAATTTATTAAAGTCTCCTTCATATTTACCTGTAACTGTTTTGTAAGCAAGCTCTGCAGTTCGAATATCACGAAGATTTTTGATAGCCATTCTATAACGATCTTCTTTGATTTTATTAAATTTTACTTCACCGTATACTGAGTGAAAAAGTAAGTATCCAAGTACGGCAATAATTACCCAAAGAACAATTTGTATTATGAATTTCATTCGTTAAATGATTTATTAGTATAAATAGCTATTAACGCAAAACTACAATTTTTTTTTGTTCGTAAAAACATATTAAGATATTTTCCTTGGTTATCTTTATCCCTTACCAATTACAGTACATGAAAATTGATGCCCCTTCATTTTATAAATTACTTTTAGAAGATTTTCCGCATACGCCTACGACAAAACAGGATATCTTTTTACAGCAATTGTCAGATTTTTTGTTTACTAAAGAGTATGACACGTTTATTTTAAAAGGATATGCGGGTACGGGTAAGACAACTATAGTTGGAACTTTAGTAAAGAATTTATGGAAAGCAAAAATGTCATCTGTTTTACTGGCACCTACAGGGCGTGCAGCAAAAGTGATTTCTAACTATAGTAAAAGACAAGCTTTTACGATACATAAAAAGATATACTTTCCTAAGAAAGAAAAAGGAGGAGGGGTTTCTTTTACATTGCAACCCAATAAGCACAGAGATTGTATTTTTATAGTGGATGAGGCTTCTATGATTTCTGATCGTGTAAGTGATTCTAAATTGTTTGAAAACGGTTCTTTACTAGATGATCTTATGCAATACGTGTATAGCGGTCACCGTTGTAAATTGTTATTAATAGGAGATGAAGCACAGTTACCTCCGGTAAAGCTAGATCAATCACCTGCATTGGATAAGAACTTAATATCACTACACTATAATAAAGAGGTTGCTACAATAGAATTAGATGAAGTAATGCGTCAGGCAAATACTTCTGGAATACTTGCAAATGCAACTTCCTTAAGAGAGCAACTGTCAGAAGAATTTTATGAAGACTTTAAATTTGATTTAAATGGATTTAAAGATATTGTCCGGCTTATAGAGGGTAACGAAATAATGGAGGCCATTCAGGACAGCTATGATACCGTAGGTACAGAAGAGACTGCTATTATTGTTAGGTCAAATAAGAGGGCTAACTTATATAATCAACAAATACGTAATCGGATATTATTTCAAGAAGAAGAGGTCTCTGCTGGAGATCACTTAATGGTAGTGAAAAATAATTACTTCTGGTTGGATGCTAAAAGTGAAGCAGGTTTTATCGCAAATGGCGATATTATAAAAGTATTAGAAATTTTTGCAATTAAAGAACTGTATGGCTTCAGATTTGCAGAGGTAAAAGTACAACTGGTAGATTACCCTAGTATGGAGCCTATAGAAACGGTTATTATGTTAGATGTACTAACAATGGAAACTCCTTCTTTACCTTATGATGATGGAAATAGGCTGTATCAGGAAGTGCAAAAGGATTATGCTGCTGAGAAATCAAATTATAAGCGTTTTTTAAAGATAAAGAATAACAAATATTTTAACGCCTTACAGGTTAAGTTTTCGTACGCTATTACTTGCCATAAGTCTCAAGGGGGGCAGTGGGATACTATTTTTATAGAACAACCTTATTTGCCAGATGGACCGAATAAAGATTATATGAGATGGCTTTATACAGCAATTACAAGATCTAAAGCTAAACTGTATCTTATAGGTTTTAAAAACGAAATGTTTTATTTAGAAGAATAAGTTATGGAATTGATAATAAGTATTGTTTTAGGGTTTTCTCTTGCTGCTGCGGCAGGATTTAGAGTGTTTATCCCCTTGTTAGTTTTAAGTCTTGCAGCTCATTATGGATGGTTTCCAGTAAATGAAAGCTGGGATTGGGTAGGGAGTACGGCTGCATTGTGGTTGTTAGGTGTTGCTGCAGGGGTAGAAGTGTTTGCTTATTTTATACCTTATGTAGATAATGTTTTGGATACAATTTCTGTCCCGCTAGCAGGCGTAGCAGGTTCTCTTTTAATGCTTGCGACAATGGGAGATTTAAATCCTGCATTTTCTTGGGCATTAGCAATTATAGCAGGAGGAGGTGCAGCCGCAGCAATTTCAGGAACTGCGAGTGCTACTAGGTTAACTTCGACAGCAACAACAGGAGGGATTGCTAACCCTGTAGTAGCCACAACAGAAACAGGTGCTGCAACAGTAGTTTCAGTAGCAAGTATATTTTCTCCATTTATAGCCTTATTTATTATTTTACTGTTAGTAGGAGGAGCTTGGAAACTTATCAAGAAGATAAGAAAGGTATAAGATAGCACTTTACGTATTTTTGCATATTTTTTACAGAAGAAGCTTTCTTACTTTCGTAAAAGACAGCTACAAAAGATATTTTAAAAATGAAAAATCCATTAAAAGTTATAGCAATGATTCCTGCTCGTTATGGAGCTTCCCGATTTCCGGGTAAGATGATGAAAGACTTGGTAGGGAAACAAGTTATTGTAAGAACTTACGAAAGTGCAATTGCTACTCAATTATTTGATGAAGTATACGTAGTAACTGACAGTGATGAAATTGCAGATGTTATTAGAGCAGAAGGAGGACAAGCTATTATGACTCGTGAAGATCACGTGTGTGGAAGCGATCGCATCGCAGAAGCAGTGGCAGATATCTCTTGTGATATTGTTGTAAATGTGCAAGGAGATGAACCTTTTATAACGAAAGAAGATCTAGAACCTGTTTTAGAAGTGTTTAAAGCAGAAGATGCAGCTCAAATTGATCTAGCAAGCGTGATGATACCTCTAGAAGATAAAACGGAAATAGAGAACCCTAATAACGTTAAGGTAATTGTAGATGCTCAGGATTATGCCTTGTATTTTTCGAGATCTGTTATTCCTTATGTGAGAGATAATGAC
>CAZJRA010000003.1:0-16843 GCA_964548335.1 uncultured Flavobacteriaceae bacterium
CGTTGATTTTTTAAATATAATTCTCCTTTTTAAGTTGTACAGAGAGGTATATTTGTTTTAAAACAAACACCCTATTAACTAACTATCTATCACATTGAATTTTAAAGAAAATGACCTTGAATTTGCTGCGCTAAGAGGGGTTACTCACTTACAGTTACAGGAACAGATAGCTATCTTTCGAGAAGGTACGCGATATGCAAACTTGTGTGCTCCAGCAATTATAGGTAATGGTATTCATAGATTATCAGATAAGGAAGAACGTGATCTTATTACCATATTCCATTCTAAAAAGCAATATCTTGATTTATTAAAATTCACACCTGCTTCTGGGGCTGCAACAAGAATGTTTAAATTCTTATTTCAATACTTAGAAGAAAACAACACTACAAATAATACAAATGCAAGTTTGTTTCTTGAAAATGCAGAGAAGTTCCCTTTTTACAAGGAAGTAAAAAAAATAGTTGCCAAAAAAAAGAATGAAGGAAAACTTCCAAATGGAGATCATTGTCCTTTTACAAAAACAATGCTTGACAAAGATCTCTTAAATTATGGTAGTACCCCTAAAGGTCTTTTTCCTTTTCATAAGTATTCTTCTCATAACGCCACCGCTTTTGAAGAACATCTTTTTGAAGCCGCACTGTATGCAAGTGTAAACAATAGGGCTAAACTTCATTTTACAATTTCTGAAACACATTTACAGAAATTTACGACCACTTTTAAAAATGAACAGAAACGCATAGAAGATAAAACGGGTGTTTCTTTTGATATTAATTACTCATATCAAAAATCGTCTACAGACACTATTGCTGTAGATCTCGAAAACAATCCTATAAGAACACAAGAAGGGGATTTATATTTTAGACCAGGAGGTCATGGAGCACTCATTGAAAACCTAAATGAACAAGTTGCAGATATTATATTTATTAAAAATATTGATAATGTAGTTGTTTCTGAATACGCAGAAGAAGTTGCTCTGCATAAAATAATACTAGCAGGCAAGTTAATAAGCTTGCAAGAAAAAGCTTTTAACTACCTCCATCTTATAGACAAAAAAGAAGTAAACACTGATCTTATTCTTGAAATTACCGAATTTTTACAAAACGAATTTGGTTTAAAACTAACTCCAAATTTAGAAACCTTGTCATTGAATCAAAAGATTCAATATGTAAAAGAAATGCTAGATAGACCCATAAGAGTTTGTGGCATGGTTCCTAACAAAGGAGAACCTGGTGGAGGTCCTTTTTGGGTAAAAGAAGAAAACGGAAACGAAAGTTTACAGATTATAGAAGGTGTACAAATCGACCCTGATAACAAGCAACAGCAAGAAATCAAGAATGCTTCGACACATTTTAATCCCGTAGATATCGTATGTGGTGTAAAAAACTACAAAGGAGAAAAGTATGACTTGATTAAGTATATGGACAAGAAAGCTTCCTTTATTGCCCAAAAAACAATAGCTGGCGAGCCTATTAAAGCGCTAGAGCACCCAGGGCTATGGAATGGGGCGATGGCCTATTGGAACAGTATTTTTATAGAGGTCCCTCTTATTACTTTTAATCCTGTAAAAACCGTAAACGATTTATTAAAACCTGCCCACCAAGTAACGTCTTAGTATAACTTTGGGTTATGGACAGAAAACGGCTACTTAGCGAACTACAGTTTAAAGCCACTCGTAGTAGTGGCCCAGGAGGGCAACACGTTAATAAAACAAGTACCCGGGTTGAACTTAACTGGCATATTCATACATCTCATGCTTTTTCTGAAGAAGAAAAATTACGCATTAAAGAAAAGCTCTCTAATCGTATTACAAAAGAAGGATACTTATCACTCGCTTCTCAAAACAGCAGAAGTCAGTACAAAAACAAGCAGGATGTCATCAATAGATTTTTAATAATTATAGAAAAAAGTCTGCAGCAACCTAAAAAGAGAAAAAAAACGAGACCTTCTCAAGCCTCCAAGATAAAGCGACTGTCTAATAAGAAAGCACATTCTGAGAAAAAAGCCAATCGCCAAAAACCAAAATTTTAGTTGTAAGAAACCCCATAATCCCACATACATTCAGTTAAAATTGATACTCATATAATTACATAAAAGTGATAAATACTTTACGTATATTTGTGATTGTAAGCTTTAGGAGTAGCTAGTTACTAGTTTGAGACATATCCTTAGAACCTGATTTGGTTAACACCAACGTAGGGAAAAGTTATTTTCAATACAACGTATTGATCTACTTTACTTCTGGTTTACTCTTAATATAACATAGTATGATTACTGTAGAAGTAAACCAACAAAAACATAAAGTTTCAGAAAGCATTACATTACAGGCTTTGGTCTCTAATTTAAATATTAAGACCAATGGTATCGCTATTGCTATTAACAATCAGGTTATAAAAAAAACAGATTGGGATGCAAAAGATCTACAAAACAATGATGCTATTTTAATTATCCAATCCACTCAAGGAGGTTAACTCTTTGTTATTAATAATCTATTATAAATCGCCTATACATTCAAGAAATGAAGAAAAAAGACACCGCTCCAAAACAAAACGGAATCACACGTAATCCTTTTCCAAATTCCAAAAAAATATATGTAAAAGGAACCATCCACCCAGAGATTAAAGTGGCTATGCGCGAGATTGAATTAAGCGATACCATAGATTCTATGACTAAGAAAAAAAGACCTAACGAGCCTGTTACGGTGTATGATACTTCTGGTCCTTATACAGATCCTAGTAAAGAAATTAATATTCATAATGGTCTAGAAAGAATAAGAGAACAATGGATTTTAGATCGCGGCAATGTAGAGCAATTAGATGCTTTTACTTCTGAGTATTGTAATACGCGCTTAAATGACTCTTCATTAGATCACTTACGATTTAATCACTTAAACAAACCTTTACGAGCAAAAAAAGGAGAAAATGTAACGCAGTTACATTATGCTAAGAAGGGTATTATCACTCCTGAAATGGAGTATATAGCTATTCGCGAAAATCAACGTATTGATGAAATGACGCGTATTACAAAACAACATCCTGGTCAGGATTTTGGAGCTTCTATTCCAGAAAAAATCACTCCAGAATTTGTGAGAGAAGAAGTTGCCAGAGGAAGAGCGGTGATCCCGTCAAACATAAACCACCCAGAAGCAGAACCTATGATTTTAGGAAGAAACTTCTTGGTAAAAATAAATGCAAATATTGGAAACTCTGCAACTACATCTTCTATTGAAGAGGAAGTAGAAAAAGCAGTATGGGCTTGTAGATGGGGAGCTGATAACATCATGGATTTATCAACCGGTAAAAATATTCATGAAACTAGAGAATGGATCGTTCGTAACTCTCCAGTTCCAGTAGGAACTGTTCCTATATATCAAGCACTAGAAAAAGTAAATGGCGTTGCAGAGGACCTTACGTGGGAGATCTTTAGAGACACACTTATAGAACAAGCAGAACAAGGAGTAGATTACTTTACAATTCATGCAGGTGTTAGATTACGTTATGTACCAATGACAGCAAAACGTGTAACAGGTATTGTTTCTCGTGGAGGGTCTATTATGGCAAAATGGTGTTTAGCGCATCATAAAGAAAGTTTCTTGTATACACATTTTGAAGACATCTGTGAAATTATGAAAGCCTATGACGTTGCCTTCTCTCTTGGAGATGGATTACGTCCAGGATCTATTGCAGATGCAAATGATGAAGCTCAATTTGCAGAATTAGAAACTCTTGGAGAGCTAACAAAAATTGCTCGTAAGCACGAAGTACAATGCTTTATAGAAGGACCTGGTCACGTGCCTATGCATATGATTAAGGTAAATATGGAGAAACAAATAGAAGTTTGTGATGAAGCGCCTTTTTACACATTAGGGCCTTTAACAACAGATATAGCTCCAGGATATGATCACATTACATCTGGTATTGGAGCAGCTATGATTGGTTGGTTTGGTTGTGCTATGTTGTGTTATGTAACACCTAAAGAACATTTGGGGCTTCCTAACAAAGAAGATGTTAGAACCGGAGTTGTCACTTATAAACTTGCTGCACATGCTGCAGATCTTGCTAAAGGACACCCAGGAGCACAACATAGAGATGATGCATTAAGTAAAGCGCGTTTTGAATTCAGATGGGAAGATCAATTTAATCTTGGACTAGATCCAGAATTAGCTCGAGAGTATCACGATGAAACCCTTCCTGCCGATGGTGCAAAAATTGCACACTTTTGCTCGATGTGCGGTCCTAAATTCTGCTCTATGAAAATTTCTCAAGAAGTACGTGACTTTGCGGCCGTAAATGAAATAAAAGAAGATGAAGTTATCGCTAAAGGAATGGAAGAAAAATCAAAAGAGTTTAAAGATAAAGGAAGCGAAGTGTATTTATAATCATTGCTTCTATGCTCATTGTCCTTACATCAGATCAGGCTGTTGAACAAGAAATTGCTTTAATTCATCAATTATTTAAAGAGGGGTTAGAGATATTGCATATCAGAAAGCCTGATTATTCAAAAACTGAGGTAAGACAATTTATACAAAAAATAGATCCAGAATATCATTCAAAGCTTGTGGTACACAACTATCACGAGCTTTGTTTTGAATTTCAATTAAGAGGAATTCATCTTAAAGAACAACATAGGCTAGATTTGGGTGAGGGAATGGTTGAATACCTCAACACTTTTTCTTCTAAAGGGTACACAAGCAGTACATCCTTTCACGATTTAGAAACGGTAAATACATATGCCTCATCTTTTGACTATTGTTTTTTAAGTCCTGTATTCTCATCTATTTCTAAACAAGGATATAAAGGAAAACAATTTGATGTAACGCATATCTCTAAGAAGATTATCGCTTTAGGAGGAATACAGATGCAAACTATAAAAACTGCGATTGATTTAGGCTATCGTGGCATAGGTGTACTAGGAGCTATATGGCAATCCAAAACACCTATACAACGCTTTAAAGAAATACAAAAAGCACTCAATACTATTGAAAACTAGACCTTACATACTTTCTATTGCAGGATTTGACCCATCTAGTGGGGCTGGTCTTACGTCTGATGTAAAGACAAACGAAGCTTTAAAATGTTATGGGTTATCAGTTTGCACAGCAAATACTATACAAAACGATATTGAGTTTTCGGCTTGTCATTGGATTCCTATAGACATTATCAAGTCACAACTAGTTTCTTTATTTAATCGTTTCGAGATTGATTTTATAAAAATCGGAGTTGTTGAAAATTGGAATGTATTATTAGAGATCTTATCATTTATACTTTTAAAGAAACCTGAAGTAAAATTCATTTTAGATCCGGTACTACAATCTAGTAGTGATTTTAAATTTCATGAATCTGAAGAGCTTATCCTAGATCAAATTTTAGAGAAAATATACCTCATCACTCCTAACTATCACGAGATACAGCAATTATATTTTGATAAAAATACTGAAGAAACTATTGCACATATACAGTCTAAAACCAACCTCTTTTTAAAAGGAGGACATGATGAGAGTGCTATAGGGAGAGATCGGTTATTTCTAACAGAAAACGGAAAACAGTACACACTCAATCCTAAACAAAAAGAGTGTTCTGAAAAGCACGGTAGTGGATGTGTCCTTTCTTCTGCTATTACTAGTTATCTAGCATTAGGATTTCCGCTTTTAAAAGCATGCTATAGAGCAAAACGATATACTGAGAAGTTCTTAACTTCTAATAAAACATTATTAGGCACACACGTATAAAATGATACCTAAACTACATTACATATCCCAAGGAAAAACTCCAGAAGAGCACCTACAAGCTATTCAAAATGCTTGTGCTTCTGGAGCCGAATTGGTTCAACTACGTCTAAAAAATGTAGCTGAAGCTGTTATTCTAGAAACTGCAAAAAAAGCAAAAGAAATTACAGATCATTTTCAAACGCGTTTAATCATAAATGACCACTACAAAATTGCAGCAAAAATACAGGCAGATGGAGTCCACTTAGGAAAGACAGATACCTGCCCTAAGATTGCTAGAAAAGAATTGGCTTCTTGGCAAGTAATAGGCGGCACTGCAAACACATTAGAAGATTGCCAAACACTACTTGGTAAAAATGTAGATTATATAGGCTTAGGGCCTTATCAATTTACAGAAACAAAAAAGAATTTAAGTCCTGTATTAGGAAAAAATGGATACTTAACTATACTAGAAGAATTACAAACCGCAACGCCCATTATAGCCATTGGTGGCATTACCTTGGACGATATTTCTGATATTATGAGCACAGGAGTATATGGGATTGCAGTTTCTGGAGAGATTACTCAAGATTACAATAGGATATCCCAATTTAAAGAGATTATAAACGGTGGACCAACACAAGAACAACGTTGGGAACCAGGAGAAAAAAAATAGCCATGTTACAAATAGCAGATAAAACATTTACATCTCGATTATTTACAGGTACAGGAAAGTTTAGTTCATCTATCTTAATGAAAGAAGCATTATTAGAAAGCGAGAGTGAATTAATCACGGTTGCATTAAAACGTGTTGATGTAGAAGATAAACAAGATGATATTTTAAGTCATTTATCACATGATCGTATTAATTTACTTCCCAATACCTCTGGAGTACGTACCGCAAAAGAAGCCGTATTTGCAGCCCAGTTATCTAGAGAGGCCTTAGAGACTAATTGGATTAAGTTAGAGATTCATCCTGACCCTAAGTATTTACTTCCTGACCCTATAGAAACCTTAAAGGCTGCCGAAGAACTTGTAAAACTTGGGTTTGTTGTAATGCCTTATATCCATGCAGATCCCGTTTTGTGCAAACGTCTTGAAGAAGTAGGAACACAATGTGTGATGCCTCTTGGAGCGCCCATAGGGAGCAATAAAGGGTTAAAAACACAAGAGTTTTTGGAAATTATTATTGATCAAACTAATGTTCCTGTTGTTGTGGACGCCGGTATTGGAGCCCCCTCCCACGCCGCTTATGCGATGGAGTTAGGTGCAGATGCTGTGTTAGTAAATACTGCAATCGCAGTATCTCAACATCCTGTAGAAATGGCAAAAGCATTTAAAATGGCTGTTCAGGCAGGAAGAATGGCTTATGAAGCAAAATTAGCTCCTGTAAAAAATCATGCGGAGGCAAGTAGCCCGTTAACTAGTTTTTTACAATAACCATACGCTTGGGAATTTGTCGTTAATGAAGTTTCAAGAAGAATGAATATGAAAAAAGAGTTTAAAAAATTAGATTTAAAAAGCATTAGTTCTAGAGTTAATGCCCAAAATTCAATACCTGAAACTCAAAATAGTTTTGCTTCAGTATTTAACCAATACGATTGGGACGAAACCCTAAGTAGTATCTTTAACAAGACTGCTACCGATGTAGAACATGCGTTACAAAACCCTAAGCGAGATCTAGAAGATTTTAAAGCTTTAATCTCACCTGCTGCAAGGCCTTATCTAGAACAAATGGCACAAGCTAGCAGGTTACTCACAAAAAAACGTTTTGGAAATACCATACAGATGTATGCTCCTATGTATTTGAGTAATGAGTGTCAAAATATTTGTACCTACTGCGGTTTTAGTCTTACTAACAAAATCGCTAGAAGAACACTTACGGATGCCGAAATTTTAAAAGAGACAGCATATCTTAAGTCTAAGGGGTATGACCACATTTTACTGGTTACAGGAGAGGCAAATAAAACAGTAGGAGTAGATTATATTAATAATGCCATTAAACTAATTAGATCTTCATTTTCTAATATTACTATAGAGGTTCAGCCCCTAGACCAAGATGAGTATGAAGTACTCGCAGAAAATGGATTATATGCCGTATTAGTATATCAAGAAACGTATCATAAAGCCGAATATAAAAAGCATCACCCTAAAGGGAAAAAATCTAATTTCGAATATCGATTAGATACCCCTGATCGATTAGGAAAAGCTGGAATACATAAGATTGGACTTGGAGCTTTATTTGGTCTAGAAGATTGGAGAGCCGATAGTTTCTTTACAGCCTTGCATTTAAAGTATTTGCAAAAAAACTATTGGAAAACAAAATACTCTATCTCATTTCCGAGACTACGCCCACACAGTGGCGGCTTAGAACCTAAAGTGGAAATGACAGACGTAGATCTTGTTCAATTAATATGTGCTTTTCGCTTATTAGATGAAGATGTAGAGCTTTCTATGTCTACTAGAGAGAGTGAAGTATTTAGAAACAATATTGTTAATTTAGGAATTACATCTATTAGTGCTGAGTCAAAAACAAATCCAGGAGGGTATGTTGTAGAGCCTCAATCTCTCGAACAATTTGAAATCTCAGACGAGCGTAGTACAGAAGATGTCGTTACGATGCTTAAAGAGCAAGGTCTAGAAGTCGTATGGAAAGATTGGGAACAGTTTAGTCACTCATAGTATGCTCACTCCAGAAGAAAAGAAACAATACAATCGCCATCTTATTTTAGATGAGATAGGCATCAAAGGTCAAACACGCTTAAAAGAGGCTAAAGTCTTAGTGATAGGCGCTGGTGGTTTGGGGTGTCCTATCCTACAATATCTAGCCGCTGCTGGAGTAGGTACTATTGGAGTAATAGATAACGATACCATTGACCAAAGTAACTTGCAACGTCAGATTTTATACACACACGATGATATTGGAAAACCCAAGGCTTCGGTGGCGGCAAGTAAGCTTTCAAAACTTAACCCTTATATCCAATTTGACGTATATGTAGAAGAGCTTTCGCGAAAGCGTGCCTTAGATATATTTATAAAATACGATATCATTATAGATGGAAGTGACAATTTTCCTACCCGCTATCTTGCTAATGATGCTTCAATACTAGCTGGCAAGCCTTTAATCTTTGGCGCTATCTTTAAATTTGAAGGGCAAGTAAGTGTTTTTAACTATCAAAACGGCCCTAGCTACCGTTGCCTATACCCTACGCCTCCTGCTCCTGGAGAAGTGCCTAATTGTTCTGATATAGGAGTGCTGGGTGTACTACCTGGTATTATAGGAAGCTTACAAGCAAATGAAGCTATAAAAATGATTTGTGGTATTGGAGAGGTTTTATCTGGAAAGCTACTCACCTACGACACCTTAACGCATCGTCAATTACTACTTCAGTTTGAAAAAACAGAAAATGCAAACATCACAAAACTAGAAGATAATTATAAAAACTTTTGTGGTATAAAAACCATAGAGAGTGCTCCCGAAATTTCTTTAGAAGACGTCCTCTTAAAGGAGGATGCGTATCAACTCCTTGACGTAAGAGAAGATTGGGAAAGAGAGGCATATCATATAGGTGGATTACACATCCCATTAGCCGAACTACCTCAGCGGTTTCAAGAAATAAACACCTATAAAGATATTGTCGTGTATTGCAAAACAGGGGCTCGTAGCGATATCGCTATTGCAACTCTAAAAGAGTTAACTAGTAAAAACACCTTATTTAAACTAGCGGGTGTTCTAGAAGAAGAATAGCGTTTTATTTATTTTAAATAAAAAAGCTTGCTTATGATAAACGATTGTTTACTGTAAGCAAGCTTTTTAAATTATAAATACCTCAAATTATTCTGGCATAAGGATTGCCAAAAAGTATTGATCGTCTAAAAATTTCTGAGCAGCTTTTTGTATTTGATTTGCTGTAAGTGCATTCACTCTATTTTCATACCCTAGAAGATAATCATCTGCACGCTCTTCTATTCCCAAATTAATTAGATTACTCACCCAGAAACTATTTGTTTTAACCGCTTCTTTATGAGCAACAAGATAGGTCTCTTTTATCTTAGCAAGATCTTCTGGCGTAACTCCATCTTTCTTTATCTTCTCTACTTCAGCAAGAGCCGCAGCTACCAATTTATCTACATTTTCTGGACCACAGGGGAACGATATTGAAAAGTTAAGATTTGCATAAGAAACTTTTGTTAAGCTTCCTCGTGCTCCTACACCATATACGCCTCCTTCTTCTTCACGTAGTTTTTCAACTAATTTTATAGTTAACACTTCTCCTAAAGCCTCTACAGCCATTTCTGTTTCATCATCATAGGTAGTTTCTTCTCTCCAAGAAATGCTTACACTACTCTTAGGGTCTGTTCCTTTATTAACTACAAATTTTTCAAAGGCGTCTTTAGCCCTAAACTTAGTAGGCATATAATTTTCATTACTGTCTAGCCCTGGAAGTGATCCTATATATGCTTTCGCGAAAGCTGCTATTTGCGCCTCATCTACATTTCCTACAAAGTAAAAATGAAAATCTCCAGCATCTGCAAAACGCTCTTTAAACTTCGTATAAGCTAGATCGTAATCTGAAGCGTCATATTTTTCTGGGGTTGGGAATCCTAAATATCTAGGGTTTCCTTCATTTCTTTTAGCCCCTACTTTATCTTGAAAGTAAAAGTTAGGATTCGCCATTAGATTTCCTAAGAAACTTTTTTGTTTTGCAACAAAAGATTGATATGCTTCTTCATCTTTATTAATATCTGTAAAGTATAAATGTACTATCTGGAATAATGTTTCTAAATCTTTAGGAACCGAAGATCCTTTAAAGTTTTCTGAGATATTAGATACTGATGGAAATACATCTACAAACTTCCCACTCATAAACTTAGACATATCTGTAAGCGACAAACCTCCTATACCTGCTTGAGTAATTCCACTATTTGCATAAGCCGTTGCTTTTATTTCTTCGTCAGAATATAAACTTGTACCTCCTAAACTATATGCTTCAAAAAGCACTTCATCATTTTTAAAATCTGTCTTTTTAATTGTGACTTTAGCGCCATTAGAAAGTGTCATCGTAGTTGTTCCTAATGCTTCATTTTTAGAAGTATCTACAATAGTTCCTGCTGCTGGTAATTTTTCTATAAGAGATGATCGTACAGCCTCATCTTGATACGGCTGTATATCGCTATTCTTAACTTCTTTTACTAACGCTAGCACTTGCGCTTCTGTCACTTGTGTCAGCCCATCTTTTTCTGGTCCTGTAAGTGTAATCACACGATTATCGTCATGAATAAAATCTGCAATAAGAGCGCTTACTTCTTTAATGCTAATTCCGGCTAATAAACGCTTTGTAGTCTCATACTCCCATTCTATACCAGGAATTGGCTCCTTTTGTAAAAAATTATTTACATATTCTTCTACTATACGACCACTCTCTACCTTGTCTCTATCATTATATGCACTCTCAAACGATGCAATAAAAGATTTTTTAGCACGCTCTAGCTCTCCTTCTTGAAAACCAAAACGGGCTACACGCTCATTCTCCACAAGCAATGCCTTAAGGCCTTCTAACTGTCCTTCTGCACTTGTTTGTGCTATAGATTGGTATGCATTTTTTGTTCTAGCAAAAGTGCCTCCGTAGTACGAATATCCAAAAACAAAAGGTGGGGTTGCACTGTTACTTAACTCGCTTAGCCTATTAACTATTAACTGAGAAAAAAGATTTTGTACAAGACTACTCCTATAATCTTTTACTGTTGTTACTGGTGTCGTATTCTTACGGTCCTTGTACATAATATTAACACGACTAAAAGATGCTTCCGGATCAGACGCAATAGCAACTAAAGTCTCGTCGTGATTAGGGAGTTCAAATACCTCACGCTCTTTACCTTTAACCGTCGCTGGTATTTTGCCAAAATGATCTTTAATCTTCTGTTCTAAGGTTGCCACATCTAAATCTCCTACAGCAACTACAGCCATTAATTCTGGACGATACCAAGTCTTATAATAGTTACGCACATCTTTGTACTTAAATTTTTCTAAATTCTTCTTAGTCCCAATAGGTAAACGCTCTGGATACTTAGATCCATACATGATTTTAGGAAGCGTCTCTCTTCTCATACGATTATCTGCTCCTAAACTTAATCGTAATTCTTCCAACACAACACCACGCTCATCATCTATCGCCTTATCAGAAAGAGTTACGTTATGAGCCCAATCTTCTATAATCTGAAAACCTTTTTCTAATGTTTCTGGATCATCACTAGGGATTGGAAGTATATATACCGTCTCATCAAAACTAGTGAAGGCATTAAGGTCTGCTCCAAATTTTACTCCTATGCTTTGAAGGTAATCTACAAGATCATTTTTCTCGAAGTTTTTAGTTCCGTTAAAGCACATATGCTCCATAAAGTGAGCAAGTCCTAATTGTCTTTTGTTCTCTAATATAGAACCTGCATTTACGACTAGACGTAATTCTACCTTATCTTCTGGTTTTCCATTATTACGTATGTAATAGGTAAGTCCGTTAGATAGCTTCCCTATCTTAACGTTGGGGTCAACAGGAATTGGGGCATCTAGACTACTTGTGTTTTGACTAAAAGCAAAACTTGTTACTAAAAATAGTAACATAAAAACGGTTAATTGGTTTTTCATTTTTTGGTGTTTGATGTTAATTATAAAGTGATTTTGGTCGTGTATATAAACAGCAAAAAAACAATATTATTATGCAAATAATTGTGAATGCTCTCTTAGCATCTTGTTAAAGTGTAACCAATTACAAACTTATTATGAAAGCTTTAGCCATTATTATGGGTTTCCATAATGAGTATACGAATCTCTTATACTTAGTAAAAGTTACTAATTAGAAACTGTAATACTCCCTCCATTATTAGACACGCGATAAGGAAGCATGGTAAACTCCAGTACCTCGTCTTCTGCCTGACCTGTAAATAAATTATAACGGTGTTCATCACTACACTGGCATTGTACAGAAATACCATCTATTACCATCGTAGAGCATTCGTTAGGTGAGTGATTAGGGTCTGATGCTTCCCAAGCAAATAGACCACTCCCTGTATTAATTACAAAAACACCACGTATTCCCCCTATAGGTGTGTAGATAGAATTTCCTGGAATTTCAAGATCTAATGTTTCTATCCCACTAAGCTGAATATTAAAATTAGCATCAATCAAAAAAGGGTTTCTATTATTTCTATCATCTGACTCACAAGATGTCATAAAGAGTACAATAAGCAATAGTGAAGTAGTTATGCGCATAAATTTTAGAATTATATGAGATTGTTTTTGCGAAAGCAATCTCCATTAACAAACGATTCCTGCAATGTACTACAAAACGCAACATCCATATAAATATTTTGTATCTTTGGTAAAGTCCGTTAATTATGGGCTTTTTTCATTTCCACTTTCGTGGAAATCTTTTTTATATAGCAAATAGTATTTAAAATATATCAGGACGATGAGTAAAGTAAATTATTACACCGCCGAAGGATTAAAAAAACTTAAAGACGAGTTAGATCAACTTAGAGATGTAGAGCGTCCTAAAGCCTCACAAGCCATTGCCGAAGCTCGTGACAAAGGAGATCTTAGTGAAAATGCAGAGTACGATGCTGCAAAAGAAGCGCAAGGAATGTTAGAAATGCGCATCTCACAGATGGAAGAACTTATGTCTAACGCTCGTATTATAGACGAGTCTCAACTAGACACTAGTAAAGTATTAGTACACTCACGCGTTAAAATTAAGAACCAGACTAACGGGATGGAAATGACCTATAAACTCGTTGCTCAAAACGAAGCCGATGTAAAAACAGGTAAAATATCTGTAGACTCTCCTATAGGGCGTGGCCTATTAGGTAAAAAAGTAGGCGAAGTAGCAGAAATACAAGTTCCTAGTGGAGTTATGAAATTTGATGTGGTAGAAATCACAAGAGATTAAGGATTGGAGGTTTCAAAAACATGATGAACTTGAAACCAAAGTTTCAAGCTCTCATTTATATTTATTACTATGGCAAGCATTTTTACAAAAATCATCAATAAAGAGATTCCAGGACATATCATTACAGAAGATGATAGTCATATTGCAATATTAGATGTAAATCCTAATGCAAAAGGGCATACCCTATGTATCCCTAAGAAAGAAGTAAATAAAATCTTTGACCTTACCGAAGAAGAATATATAGCCCTTATGGTGTTTTCACGAAAAGTAGCTAAAGCCCTAGAAAAGGTTATTAAGTGCAAACGTATAGGAGTTTCTGTAATAGGTTTAGAAGTACCTCACGTACACCTTCACCTCATCCCATTAAACACTATGGAAGATGTTCGTTTTATAAAAAAGGAATCATTAGCTCCAGAAGAGTTTAAGAAACTTGCTCAGCAAATTGGGGAGTATTGTTAGGGTAAGGGGAGTATATTTTATATAGTTTAGACAAATGAAACTCTAACGAAAATACCCATGAATCCATTACAAGAGGTATTCTGGCGTTACTCCTTTTTGTTTTTTTCTGTTTTATATCTTCCCCGATTTAACATTTTGGGACAAACCGATTGTCTGGCTGGGAGAAAACCTCCTACAAAACCTTCAGTGCAATCTCCATCGTAGTGCCTTTATCTATTTCACTTTTTAAGACTTTTACATGACCTTCATGGTATTCTTCTATAATACGCTTCGCTAGAGATAGTCCTAAGCCCCACCCTCTCTGTTTAGTCGTATAGCCCGGCTCAAAAATACTGCTGTATTTACTTTTAGGAATCCCCTTTCCAGTATCTGTAATATGTATTTTTACGTGATGAGCATCCTTTGTAATACGTAGCTTAAGATCTCCCTTTCCTTTCATCGCATCTATGGCGTTTTTTACCATATTCTCTAAGGTCCATCCAAAAAGCTGTTTATTAAGTTGAACTTGCAAGTCTTCTTGAGGTAGGTCTAATTCAAAATGAACAAGTTTAGAACTCCGCTTAGACATATAATCATATACCTCCTTTGTTTCCGCTACAATATTAGTAGGTTCTAAAACAGGCGCAGACCCTATTTTACTAAAACGCTCTGTAATGATCACGAGCCTATCTATATCTTTAGTAATTTCTTCTAAATAGTCTGGATTTACATTTTCTGTACGCAAGATTTCTGTCCACCCTACTAATGATGATAAGGGAGTTCCTATCTGGTGTGCCGTTTCTTTTGCCATTCCTGCCCAAAGCAAATTTTGAGAAGAGGTCTTACTTGTGAGGTAATAAAAATAAATAAGCGCCACAAAGAGTACTACAATTGCCAATAACGCAATGGGAAAATATTTAAGCTGCCCTATTACTGGGGAGTTCCCGTAATACAACACTCCATAAGTCACCCCATCATGAGCAATCTCTATAGGGCTATTTACAAGAGCAAACTCTTTTGCTATAGCGGCTAGTTTTTCTTGAGATAAATGCTCGCTATTAGGAATATTAGTAGGTGTATATTTCTCTTCTTCTGGATTATAACTAAGAAGTGGGATGGTTGTATTTTCTGTAATTACTTTTAGTTGCAAGCCTTGGAGAACATTACTCAATATTTTTGCATTCTTATTTTTAAGAGTAAGTGGCACATCTCCTGTCTCTTCAAATGCTCTGTATGCTGCACCATATATTTCCATTTTAGAACGTTCTGCATCTTTAAGTTGATTAAAAAACAGAGAGACATTCCACAAGATTAAAGAGATAATCAGTAGGGAAGAAATAATAATAAACCATCTAGCCGCTTGCGGCCGTGCACTAAAATTCATACAACAATTAATTGTTCTAAATATAGCATATTTATAGCTTGCTTAGGAGAACGTTTTTTTTAGACTTTAATTATAAGATAACTACCAAAAAAATAAAAACCCTCTTAAGGTGCACTTAGTAAAATGTGAATAACACGGTATATAAATCTGTGTGTCAACACGTATTTTTAGCTACATTTACACTTTAAAATTCACTCAAGATGGAAGTACAAGGAAAAGTAAAATTTATAGGAGAAACACAAACTTTTGGAGCCAACGGTTTTAGAAAAAGAGAGATTGTTGTAACTACAGATGAGCAATACCCACAACATATTATGGTGGAGTTTGTGCAAGACAAAACAGACTTACTTAACAATTACCAAGTAGGTCAGAGTGTAAAAATAAGTATCAACTTAAGAGGTCGTGAGTGGGTAAACCCACAGGGAGAGACTAAGTATTTTAACAGCGTCCAAGGATGGCGTATAGAAAACTTACAAGCATCAGCACCACAAGGAGCTCCAGATTTACCTCCTATGCCTCCTGCAGATGCTTTTGAGCCTGCAAAGAACCTTAATACAGAAGATCACGATGATTTGCCTTTCTAGGCAACATTAAAAAATCTAGTAACCCGTACTCGTTAAGACTACGGGTTTTTTTATTTTTATACCTATGCATATCCTATCACAAGAACTCTATTTTCCTCCCGTATCTGAAGCAGAAGAAGATGGCTTACTTGCTGTAGGAGGCGATTTATCTTCACAAAGGCTTATGCTTGCTTATCACAGTGGTATTTTCCCTTGGTTTAATGAAGGGCAAATGGCACTATGGTGGAGTCCAGATCCTAGAATGGTGGTGGCTCCTAGTCAAGTATACGTCTCAAAATCTATGCGTAAGGTATTTAGAGAGGGTCTTTTTACGGTTACGTATAATCAATGTTTTTTAGAAGTAATCCTCCATTGCAAACGCATTAAACGCGGTGGGCAACACGATACTTGGATTACTCAAAACATGGTAGAAGCCTATTTAAAACTACACGAGCAAGGTCACGCTATTTCTGTAGAGGTGTGGCGAGACAAAAAACTAGTAGGAGGCTTGTATGGTATTGACTTAAAAGAAAAAGGCGTATTCTGTGGCGAAAGTATGTTTAGTTTAGAGAGTAATGCCAGTAAAGTAGGGTTTATTACGCTTTCGCGAGAGCTAGAAAAACAACAATACCGCCTCATCGACTGTCAGATGTACACAAATCATCTTGCCAGTCTAGGTGCCGACGAAATCCCTCGAGAGGAGTTTTTACAGTACTTACAATAAAGAACTCTTTATACCTCTTTATATCTAAAACAACCTACCTCATGGTCGTTTACCATCCCAATTGCCTGCATAGTCTCATAGATTACAGTG
>CAZJRA010000004.1:0-15853 GCA_964548335.1 uncultured Flavobacteriaceae bacterium
GTATTGTAGTTCCATTTACTGATGGCAGCAAAGAGCTACGTGTTACAACAAATCTTAAGGAGGCATATGAGACAGATGGAAAGCAATTAGTAGATGATTTTGAAAAGAATATCGCTTTAGCTATTATAGATGATGCTTGGAAGACACACCTTCGCAAGATGGATGAGCTAAAACAGTCTGTACAATTAGCCGTACACGAGCAAAAAGATCCTTTATTAATTTATAAGTTTGAAGCTTTTGAGTTATTTAAGGGTATGATAGGTAGAGTTAATAAAGACGTCATTTCTTTCTTATTTAAAGGAGAGATTTACCAAGACAACAGCCAACAGATTCGTGATGCTTCCAAAATACGTGAGCGTCGTGAGCAAACTCAAACACAAAAGGAAGAAATTCCTAATATGGATGAGCGTTCTGCGCAAAGTAGAGCAGCAGGAAACACACAACCACAGCAGCAACAGGTAACCGAAACTATTGTAAGGCAACAACCTAAAATAGGACGTAATGACCGTGTTACTATTAAAAATGTATTATCAGGTGAAAATAAAACTGTAAAATACAAACAAGCAGAACCTCTCATTGCAAAAGGGCAATGGGTTATAATTGAAGAATAAACTTACTATAATGCTATTGTACGGCGAGCCAAAGGCTCGCCGTGCTTTTTTACCCAAACAATGCACAGTACTTATAAACTTATTTGCACAGATATAGACGGCACACTCCTCAATGCAGATAGATGGCTTAGTGAAGAGACTGTTTCTGCTTTCGCGAAAGCTAACATCCCTACCATATTAGCTTCTTCTAGAATGCCAAGTGCCTTAACCTACATACAAGAAGGGCTCAACATAACAGGAAGCCCTTTAATAGCCTATAATGGCGGATTAATTATAGGTCGTGAAACTAAAGTATTAAGGAGTATACATTTTTCTACTGAGGTTTTAAAAGCACTACTACCCCACCATAAACAACATTCATACAATCTTAGTATTTACAGTCACAACCATTGGTTTACAAATAAAGAAGATACTTGGAGCTTACGCGAAATAAACAATACCCGTGTGACTCCTGTTTATCAATCAGCTTCAGAAAGTCTTTTTTTTTTAAACAAAGCAAACCTAGGAATTCATAAGCTTATGTGTATGGGGGATACTAAGGAAATAGATAGTATTGTTAAACACCTTTCTCCTATTTTTAAAGAAGAAGTACACCTCTATAGATCTAAAGACACCTATTTAGAAATCACACCTAGAAATATAGATAAGGCAAAAGCCTTAAAAACACTCCTTGACAGCGAATTTAGTTTTGGAATGGAAGCAGTAATAGCTTTTGGCGATAATCACAATGATGATGAGCTAATCAAGCACAGCAAACTAGGTGTTGCTGTTGGAAACGCTACGACAACACTTAAAGCTCTGGCAAATTATGTAAGCCCGTATACAAATAAAGAAAATGCTGTAGCAAAAGCGATTGAAAAGTTTATTTAAGAATTAAACTATCGGTAACAATTATCGAGTACAACACAAATAAGAAATTCCTATATACAAAAAGAACCTCTTTTATAAAGAGGTTCTTTTTTTTTAGTTTTAACCGTAACAGTGTACTAGCGTACTATTATTTTTTGAACTGTCTTTTTATTTTGATTATCAATACCTATAAAATACAATCCTTTAGAAAAGCTAGAAACATCTATACTAATTAAATCAGAAGCATTACTACTTTCTAATCTCTCAACCACTTGACCAAGGCTATTAGTAACCTCAATTTCAACACGTCCATTAATTGTGTTTGGTAATGCAATATTTACGAGATCACTAGCTGGGTTAGGATATATTGATACTCTAGAAAGTTCCCTATTTTCAAAAGATGACGTTGAAAGTACCACTTCTTCAGCGATACGAATATTATCTAAATAAGTACTATTTCCTGCCCCTCTAATATTTACAAATCTAAACATTGCTGTTTCATCTTTATAATCCGATATGTCAATCTCTTCTGTTTTCCAATCTTCTATAGACGAAGGCTCCCAACTAACATCTACAGGGCTTGGTATCGTAGACAAATCACTCCCTGTTTCCTCATAAATAGTAGTAAATGTTTCTCCACAATCTAATGACATATCTACTCGCAACCCATCTCCTACAAGAACAAGTCTTTGCGCTTTTGCGAGATCAAAGTTTAGCAAAAGTTTCTCTTCACCACTTAGTTCAAAAGTTACTGTCTCTAAAATATCTTCAGTCCCTATAGAGTTTCTGTATTCAAAATTATTAACAAACCCTACCGTAGTAGCTTTTCCCTGAATCCCCATAGTTGTTATCTCCTCCCAACTATCTATTTCACTAGAGTTAAATGCAACCCATCCCGTTGGAGGAAATCCAACTTCTTCAAAACTTTCTCCTAAAGGTAATTCTCCTACTGTTTCTTGGATAAAATACTGAGTAATTAATGAATTATTAGTAAGTAACTCATCATCTTCCAAATCTATATTTATTAGTAAATCATACAATACATCACTATCCTCTGGAATATCAATAGTAGTAGCAAAAACATAATCTACTTCTTCTCCAGCCTCTAAAACATCTGTAAAAATTTCTTCTACTAGATCTTGATCAGAAAACTTATAACTAACAGTAAAGCCTGTTTGATCTTGATCACCATTGTTTCTAATAGTTACACTTACTTCTCCACTAGGGTCTCCACAAACTACAGAAAAATCATTGAAATCACTTAGTACTTGTGTGAGCTCTAATTCATTATTTACCACACAATCAAGTAAACCTCCTTCATAAAAAGAAGCAATAGTACGTTTACTAGTCCAACCTTCTTCTTCATTACTAGCAGTAATAGCATACCACATTTCTGCTCCTGGATCTAAAATAGGTACTGTAATACTGTTTGTTGTAGATGTCCCTACAACTTCCATAAATTGATCTCCTAAAATATATAAATCATAACTCGTCGCATCAGCAACCGGATTCCAACTAAAGCTTGCTTCTGCAAGACATACACTATCTAAATCTAAACCTGTTACTCGGCT
This sequence comes from uncultured Flavobacteriaceae bacterium, assembly GCA_964548335.1. GTDB lineage: Bacteria > Bacteroidota > Bacteroidia > Flavobacteriales > Flavobacteriaceae > Dokdonia. Next base: position 3,032 of record CAZJRA010000004.1, read on the forward strand.
TGCAATTGCGAACACCCCATCAGACTCGTCAGAAATACTTCCGCTAGATACTCTTACTTTTCCCTGTCCAGTAATATCTGAAGGGACAGTCCATTCATAAAGACCTTCATCAGAATCTACAGTTGTTATTTCTGAGTATGTCTCTCCACCATCTGTTGAGTACTCTAATGTGAAACTATCTGACACATTTATAGCATCCCAATGTATCACTTCTTCAGAACCTGGGGTTAAAAATTCTCCTTCATTAGGATGTGTAACTGTAATTTGATCTTTTATAACTTCATGTAACACAAAGTATCTTTGAGGTCCCAGAGGTATGTCAAATCCAGAAACAGAAATAGTATAATCTCCAGCTTCTGGAGTATCTATTAATACTTGCTCCATATTATTTAAGTGATCTACTCCTGTAGTTGCAGGCCTATTTAACGATGCAACATTAGGTGATGAATCTAATATCCAAGGTAAACTCTCTGTAGAAGAAGGATTAGTAACAACCAAATCTAGATCATTAATTAACGCTTTAGTAGCTCCCGAAGTTGCCGTAACATCAGGCCAGTATAACATAAAACGAACTTGTGTAGTTCCTTCTGGAACACTTATCGTATGTGTATTTGTTACTCCTTGAGTAATTTCGTCTAATAAGTAACGTTCATCTTCTAAAAGCTTTCCAGCTCTTAAGCCATTTACAATACCCCATCCATATCTAAAATCCGGGCCTTTGTTTCCTGCTTCATTTGCCGTATTTAACATAGCTGCTTTAATCAATGCAGCCTCCGGAAACTCGCCATCATTAAAATCTCTATAAAGTTCATACAATTGAGCTGAAATACCAGCAATTCCAGGAGCAGCAGCAGAGGTTCCTCCAAATACTCTATACTCATTATTCTCATCTACAGAAATCTGGCCCTGACCATATGCTGAAATATCTGGTTTGATACGTCCATCTGTAGATGGACCTCGACTACTTGTACTTACCAAAACACCATTAGAAAATACATTTGCTACTGCAATCACATTTTTCCCTAATTTATGTCCACCTGTAATATTTCCCCATAGACTTCCTGCCCCGTACCCACAGTTCATACCATTAGAATTACCACCTGAAAAAACATGGAATAAACTAGGTCTAGCTTCTGCTTGACTATCCACAATTTGTGCACGAATATTGTAGCCATCATTGCACGAATCACTATAAGAAGAATTTGTAATTTGCACTCTTCCTGTGCTTATAAAATTATTAGTAACTCCATCTAAAAAGAAAGGGTCATAATTCGCTACGTATACATTTGCTCCTGCAGCCATCCCTTTATAATCTGGATTTATATTACCTGCTCCTGCCATAACACCTGCAACACCATCACCATGTGTCATACCTGTAGTAGGTGTATTTGAGTTATCTATTCTTCCTTTAAAATCAACATGAGGACCAACAAATCCGTCATCTCTTACTAACACTCCTATTCCTTTTCCTGTATAATTCCTACCTGCATCTATTTGTGTATCTAACCCCGCTGATCTGTGTAAAACTCTTCCTCTGAGATCTTCTTTTACAGGAGGGGAAGGAATAAGATCTACATATCTAATATATGGCAAGCTAGAAAGATCTTGTAAACAGTTATTTGGAATAGCAAGACTTATAATTGAGTAGCCTATATATTCTTCCTCTACACTAATCCCTTTACTAGATAGGTCTTTAATAACAAAGTCTGAATCTACTCTATCATGAAATTGTAACGTTACTAAAATATTTTCTCCTTTTACAGCCCAGTCTTCTATAATTCCTGATCTCAATTTCTCAGACAACTTATAATCTTCTTGCACTGTTTCTATTGATCTCACTCCAATATTTTGCAAATAACTTTGAGAAATGGTAGAAGGCACGTAAGCTAGATATGTTCTTGACCCCATATAATCTATAAGCTCTATCCCTTTACTTTTAATGTCATTTTGGGAACTCTGCGTTGGTGTTTCATAAAACTGAACCCAGGTATAATATCCATTATCTATTTTTAGACTCTTATCAAGTTGTTTCCACTGAAAAGTATCTATGTTTTCTTTTAAAGAGATATTATCATTTTGAACTCTAATTACATAGGTATCTTCCTGACTATAAGCATTAAAAGTGAATCCTAAAAATAGAATGAGTCCATACAATAGGTTTTTTGAGTAAATTGGGGAATTAATTTTCATAGCAACGTATTAATTAATACTTTTTAAATTTAAAACTATCCTTTTAAATAGCATAACAAAAGAACTAATAACTAAAAAACATTAACAGTATTTAAGAAAATAATGGGAATACCCCTCTAAAAAAAAGCCCTACAATTTTTGTAGGGCTTTTTTAACTGTATTTCAGACGTGATTTATGGGATTATTTAGAACTGTACTATTTTAATAGAAAAGCAGCTAGACCCAACAATCAAAAACTAATTAAGCTAGTAATCCATTTGTTTTCTTTACACCTTCTGCACTTTCATTAAGATGAGCTTTATCTGCATCAGAAAGATTAATTTCAACAATTTTTTCTATTCCTTCTCTACCCAATACAACAGGTACTCCTATACATAAATCGCTTAAACCATATTCTCCTTCTAATAATGCAGAACAAGGGAATATTTTTTTCTGATCACAAGCTATAGCTTGAACTAAACCACTTACAGCTGCTCCTGGAGCATACCATGCAGAAGTTCCTAATAACTTAGTAAGTGTTGCTCCTCCTACCTTAGTATCTTCTTTTACTTGATTTAATCGATCTTCGCTAATAAATTCTGAAACAGGCACTGAGTTTCTTGTTGCCATCGTTGTTAAAGGCACCATTCCTTTATCAGAATGTCCTCCAATCACCATTCCGTCTATATCCGAAATAGGAGCTCCTAAAGCTTCTGCTAATCTAAATTTAAATCGTGCACTATCTAAAGCTCCACCCATCCCAATAATTCTATTTTTAGGAAGTCCTGTTACTTTATGAGTTAAATATGTCATAGTATCCATAGGGTTAGATACTACAATAAGAATAACATTAGGTGAATGCTCTATTAGGCTCTTTGCAACAGTTTTTACAATACCTGCATTAATACCTATAAGTTCTTCTCTTGTCATTCCTGGTTTTCTAGGAATTCCAGAAGTTATTACAGCTATATCACTATTAGCTGTTTTAGAATAATCACTAGTAGAACCTGTTATTTTTGTATCAAACCCATTAAGTGATGCGGTTTGCATAAGATCCATCGCTTTTCCTTCTGCGAATCCTTCTTTAATGTCTAGTAAAACAACTTCACTAGCAAAATTTTTAATGGCAATATACTCTGCACAACTTGCCCCTACGGCACCTGCTCCTACTACAGTAACTTTCATATTTTTAAGTATTAGATTTAAAATAATTTAGAAACAAAAATACAATATCTCGTTTTATTTTTATTATCAATTAACGTTATAAATGAAGAATTTTAGACGTAATAATTATTTTATCCTTAAAAATAGATTATATCTTATAATGAAGAGATATGTTATAGTTTGCAAATTCCCCAATAGTAAACACATTTGACACATAGAACTTTCCAAAATAATAATTTACTCCTAAATCGCCTTTTAGTGTATTTACTGAAGGCTCTACTTCTTCCAAAAGACCATTAAGTACCCCTAAAGCAAATGTTTGCTCTCCAAGCAACGTAAATTGCACATTAGAATCAACAAATCCAACTCCTCCAAATAACTCAAAATTTTTAAATCGTTTAGAGACTAAAGCTTCAAATAACCAAGAATTTAAAGCTATATCTAGCTGATTTACTGAAAGCAAAGAATCCACCCCTAAATCTTGAATTTCTACCTGAAAAGGGTCTAGCAATACATTAGAATTAAGTTGTGAGTATGCTACCTGTAAAGCAACTTCTAGAGAATTACTATCTATATCTTTTATAAAATACTGACTAATGCTATGCTTAAGCCCCGCTCCAAATAACCCATACTCAATATCTGACACTACTATATCGGGAGAGTAACGAACTGTAAATTCTATCTCTCTCCATAAGCCTACAGAAACTTGCAAAAAAGGATTAAATAATTGTGTCTCACCAACTCCTTCTAAAGCTTGAAATTCATTCTCACCTCCGTCTACATCTAAATTAAAAAAAGTAGCTGTTTCTCCTCCTAAAACTGTAGGTAAAGTAGCCGATTCTCCGTTTTGTATTTGTACCAAATTAAAATCAGAATTCTGCACTGTAAACGTTCTTTTGTTTTCAGGAATAAAAAGACTATTTACATGAACAGAAGCCTCTACCTCAAAAAAGTCTAAACTTTTTGCTGTGCTTGACCAAGCACTCGTAGATTGATATACTGAAGCCTCTGTCCCCCCTGCTATATAATTATCAGAAAGAAAGAAAATATCTCCTAATGCAAGTTGCACTTCTTGAAAAGCTTGAAAAGGATTTTGAGAATATAGATATGGAAAGCTTCCTAGTATAGAAAGCACAAGCAAAATAGCATTTCGCACAATAATTTGAGTTATAGTTATAGGTTAACGAAAGTACGGATTTTTAAAATCCTTATATTTAAAAATAAAAAGAAGCTACTTTAAACAAATAAAGCAACTTCTTTCACATCAATCAACCAAATCTTAATTATTGTAATATATCGTTTTCATAATATAAGCGGTGTCTCTTTACAAACAACAACTGATATCAAGAATAAGAACTATTTTATTTTTAAAATCAATAGTACATTTTAAAGGCATAAACATCAAAAAAAACATACTCCTTTCCATCATCTGTATCCCTTCACTACAAATATAATTGAGTTTTAATAAGCTTAACAAAACATCTATTCATTAGAAGTGAAATCACGTTAAAGCAACTAATATAAACGACAAAAGACACCTTTAAGGATGTCTTTTGTCATAATAAGTATATAAAATTAGTTATGCATCAATATTTGCATACTTTGCATTTTTCTCTATAAACTCACGTCTAGGTGGAACTTCATCTCCCATTAGCATAGAGAAAATTCTATCTGCTTCTGTTCCATTATCTATAGTTACTTGACGTAATGTTCTAAACTCTGGATTCATTGTAGTATCCCAAAGTTGTTCTGCATTCATCTCTCCAAGACCCTTATAACGCTGGATAGAAACACCTTGATTACCAAACTCTGCTGCTATAGAATCACGCTGGTCATCATCCCAAGCATAACGTTTTTTCTGTCCTTTTTTAACAAGATATAAAGGAGGGGTTGCTATATATACATATCCGTTTTCAACTAGTTCTCTCATATATCTAAAGAAAAATGTTAAGATTAGCGTTGAAATATGGCTTCCATCTACATCGGCATCACACATTATCACAACTTTATGATAACGTAATTTACTCAAGTTTAGCTCTTTACTATCCTCTTCTGTTCCTATAGTGACTCCTAAGGCTGTAAATATATTTCTAATCTCTTCATTTTCAAACACTTTATGTTGCATAGCCTTCTCTACGTTCAAAATCTTCCCTCGCAATGGTAAGATAGCTTGAAACTCACGGTCACGACCTTGTTTTGCCGTCCCACCTGCCGAATCTCCCTCGACTAAGAACACCTCACACGCTACTGGGTCTGTTTCAGAACAGTCAGATAATTTTCCAGGCAAGCCACCTATACTCATTACCGTTTTACGCTGTACCATCTCACGTGCTTTCTTGGCAGCGTGACGTGCTTGTGCAGCGAGTATTACCTTTTGAACAATCGTTTTTGCATCATTAGGATTTTCCTCCATATAGATTTCAACCATCTCTGCAACTGCCTGCGACACAGCTGATATTACCTCACGGTTTCCTAATTTTGTTTTAGTTTGTCCTTCAAATTGAGGTTCTCCTACTTTTACAGATATGATAGCTGTTAAGCCTTCGCGAAAATCATCTCCCGCAATATCAAACTTGAGTTTATCAAGCATCCCTGAGTTCTCTGCAAACTTCTTTAAAGAGCCTGTAAGTCCACGACGGAAACCTGCTAAGTGCGTCCCTCCTTCGTGTGTATTAATATTGTTTACGTATGAGTGTAAATTCTCAGAATAACTATCATTATAAATCATAGCCACTTCTACAGGAATTCCGTTTTTCTCACCTTCCATAGATATCACATCGCCTATAATTGCGTTACGTGTTCCATCTAAGAAGCGTACAAACTCAGCAAGACCTACTTCACTATGAAATGTTTCTATTTCAAACGTACCATCATCCTTAGGTTGACGTTTGTCTTCTAAAGTGATTGTTAACCCCTTATTTAAGTATGACAACTCTCTTAATCGAGATGCTAACGTATCATAATTATATTCTGTCGTTTGTTGAAATATTGTTGGGTCAGGTAAGAATGTAACCTCTGTTCCTGTAAAGTCAGTTTCTCCAATTGCCTTTACAGGGTACATTGCTTTACCTCGTTCATACTCCTGCTCCCAAACTTTACCTTCTTTATATACTGTTGCCCTTAAATGATTTGAAAGTGCATTTACACAAGAAACCCCTACACCGTGAAGTCCTCCCGAAACCTTATAAGAGTCTTTATCAAACTTCCCACCTGCTCCAATCTTAGTCATTACAACCTCTAAAGCAGATACTCCTTCTTTTTTATGTATTCCTATAGGGATCCCTCTACCGTTATCTCTTACGCTTATAGAGTTGTTTTCATTTATGGTAACAATTATTGTATCACAGTGTCCTGCCATTGCTTCATCAATGGAGTTGTCTACAACTTCATATACTAAATGATGCAATCCTCTTACGCCTACATCACCAATATACATTGATGGACGCATACGTACGTGCTCCATACCCTCTAGGGCCTGGATACTATCTGCAGAATATTGATTTTTACTAGCCTCTTCGCTCATATTATTTGTCTTAAAAATGACTTCTAACAAATATAAAGAAAGGCTATTTTTAAAGGGATTAAAAGCGCTCTAAATGCTATTGAAGTTATCAACAAATTGTGAAAAAAGAGCTTTCACAGGTTGCTATATTACAAAGCATATGCATCGTACTTTTTTAAAGAATCTTTAATGCGAATTGTCCACAATAATTCTTGATTTTCCCTTTTTGAATGATCAGATTCTTTATCAAAGAGTTGTTGCGTATTTCTTCGCTCTTCTTCTGTAGATTCATAAATATTTTTTATTTCCTCTTCTGAATTTGTCGTAAACTGAAATTCTTGTACACGTTTCCTAAGTTTTCTAGCGTATATCTCAGAAATATCAAAATGATTTTGCTCGTGTTTTAAAATAGCTTTTGTTGCTCTTGCTGGTTTAACCCAAGAAAATGTAGGATAAAAATGAGCTAATATTTTAGAGGTTGATTTATCCAACACTCCATTACCTCCTATTGCAAATGAATGACTAATACCGCTATTGGTAGTTGCTACAAAACCCGATAAATTATCTGGAGCTCCTTTAAAGTCTGACCATTTTAGGAGTCTACCCTCCTCCCAAGCCAAACGTTCTGGGGGGTTAAAAGAAAGAACCCACAAGGCAACTACGACAATATGCCACGCCTTTATAAGCATTAGGTTTTTTGTTTTTTCTTACGAGCCGCAGGAAACAATACGTTATTTAATATTAATCGATACCCTGGTGAATTAGGGTGAAGCTCTAACTCTGTTTTAGGATCTCCTACTCGGTGTTGGTAATCTTCAGGATCGTGCCCTCCATAAAAAGTAAAAAAGCCTTTCCCTTTTATACCATGTATATATCTCGCCTCACCATTAGACCTATTCTCTCCCATAACGAGTACATTAGACTTAATCGTTAATGGATCATAAGACGTTGTCTGTCCCATGAATCCTTTAACTAGTGCTGTATGATTCTGACAGAGCATTGTAGGGATAGGGTCCCATTTTGCGCTATATTCTTTAAGTGTGAAGTAGTCTGTTTTAAAATTAATTTTACGTTTACTAGTCATATCTATACTAGAAAATTCGTACACTGTTGGAGAACGTTCTAAGATAAAATCTTTAAACGCAAAAGTTTTTTGATAGTCTATTTTACTTTGATACCCACTCTCAGATGGGTCTCCATCAAACATAGCTTCACATATATCTACTCCTTCTGCAGATAATGCAATATCAAAACTATCTGTCGCACTACACATTGCAAACATAAAACCACCTCCTACTACATAATCTCTAATTTTAAGAGAAACATCTCTTTTCTCTTCAGATACTTTTGAATACCCTAACTCCTGAGCTAACTCTTCTGCTTTTTTCTTTTCTTCTATGTACCAAGGTGCTGACCTATAAGACCTATAAAACTTACCGTATTGTCCTGTAAAGTCTTCGTGATGTAAATGCAACCAATCATAAAGTATGAGCTGATCACCCATTACTTCTTTATCGTAAATAGTCTCGTAGGGTATCTCTGCATAGGTTAGCACCATTGTTACAGCATCATCCCAAGGTACTTTGCTATCGGGAGTATATACTGCTATTTTAGGAGCTTTCTCTAGTATAATTGCCTCCATATTTTGAGAAGGACTTTCGATCTCTGTAAGGATTTCATTTGCCGTACCGTCAGACAATACTTCATAAATCACTCCTCGTATCGTGCATTCTTTTCTAATAGCTTCTGTATCGGGCAATAAAAAAGAGCCTCCTCTATAGTTAAGAAGCCACTTTACCTTAAGATCTTGGTTAAGTATCCAATAAGTAATCCCATAAGCTTTAAGATGCTCTCTTTGAGTTTCGGCATCCATAGGAACTAAGAGGTAGGATGCTTTCGCGAAAGCAAACGACATCAAAAGAACACAGAGTATTATCGTTTTTTTCATTGCCATATATAACGTACAAATTACGGCTTTCTTATGACAAAAGTAATGCCAAATTATAAATCGTTATACACATTTAATCACAGTGTTTTAATATTACCGTAGATAGTTTACTCCAAGTTAAGTCTATTATACATTTAAGACCATCTACTAAAAAGGAACCTCATCATCTCCGTTTCCAAAAGCTTCATCTGGAGAAGGTAAATTGCTTGGTGTAAATGTATCGTCACTAGTCTCTGTATTCATACTACTTGCAAACTCAAAAGGCATCCCCGAGTCTTCTAGATTATCAAATTTACCTAGGTGACCAATAAACTTAAGACGAATATTATCTAGCCCTCCATTACGGTGCTTTGCTACAATAAATTCTCCTTGCCCTTCGGTTGGGCTGCGTTCTTCATCATCCCACTCATCTATCTTATAATATTCTGGACGATAGATAAAAGAAACAATATCTGCATCTTGCTCAATCGCTCCCGATTCACGTAAATCAGACAGTATAGGGCGCTTACTCCCGCCACGTGTCTCTACCGCACGCGATAATTGAGACAGTGCAATTACAGGAACATTAAGTTCTTTTGCTAATGCTTTAAGGTTACGAGAAATCATAGATATTTCTTGCTCTCGGTTTCCACCTCCTTTTTGAGAAGAACCACCCGTCATTAACTGCAAGTAATCTATCATAATTATTTTGATTCCGTATTGAGAGGCTAGCCTTCGTGCCTTTGCTCTTAAATCAAAAATGGATAAAGAAGGAGTGTCATCTATAAAAAGTGGTGCTTTTTCTAAGCTCTTTACTTTTACATTAAGCTGTTCCCACTCGTGCTTTTCTAATTTTCCTGTACGTAATTTCTCACTAGAGAGTCCCGTTTCTGAAGATATTAAACGCGTAATTAACTGTACCGAACTCATCTCCAGAGAGAAAAAAGCTACAGGCACGTTTTGGTCTACCGCCATATTACGCGCCATTGTAAGCGTCATAGCTGTTTTACCCATACCTGGACGTGCAGCCACAATAATTAAATCTGAAGGTTGCCACCCCGAAGTAAGCTCATCTACCTTATTAAATCCTGTTGGAATACCTGAAAGGCCATCTTGATTCGCAATTTCTTCTATCTTCTTTTTTGCTTGTATTACAAGATTTTGAGCTGTTTCTGTACTACGCTTTACATTTCCTTGAGTAACCTCATATAATTTTGTTTCAGCAGTATCTAGAAGGTCAAAAACATCTGTTGTCTCATCATAAGCATCTTCTATAATTTCGTTAGATATTTTAATTAAAGAGCGCTGAATATGCTTCTGTAATATAATACGTGAGTGGTATTCAATGTGCGCAGAGGAAGCTACTTTTTGGGTAAGCTGTACGAGGTAATAATCCCCTCCTGCAGCATCTAACTTTGCCATTTTCTTTAACTGCTCAGAAACAGTTAATAAGTCTATAGGTTGCCCTTCTTCAAAGAGAATTCGTATAGCTTCAAAAATGTGCTTATGTTGTTCTTTATAAAAAACTTCTGGAGCTAAAATATCTATAACCTCATCTACTCCTTTTTTATCAATCATTAAAGCACCCAGCACAACAACCTCTAAATCAAGTGCTTGTGGCGGTATTTTCCCTTTTTCTAAAGAAATCACTTGTCCTTTAGATGTATTAAATGCTTGTGTAGGTTTTGCTTTCTCCATAAGTGTAAAAATATAAAAAAGTGTAGATGGCATCTCGCTTTCGAGAAAGCCTATTCCTAACAATCTTGCGTTTATAAGTATTTAATAACTCAATAATATTGTTAATAAGCATAAAAAAAATCCGAAGCAAAAACTTCGGATTTTTGTATCAAGTGAAAAAATGGGCTTTAGCCATTAAAGACTCCTATTTTAGAATATTTGTCCATTCTTTGTTCTACTAAATCTTCTGGTGATAAGTTTTTAAACTCATCATAAGCAGTTACAATAGCTTTCTTAACGATATCATATGTCTCCTCTCTATTTGCGTGTGCGCCTCCTAAAGGTTCGGTTACAATTTCATCTATTATCGCTTGCTCCTTCATATCTTTAGCAGTAAGCTTTAACGCATCTGCTGCTTGCTCTTTAAACTCCCAACTTCTCCATAAAATAGAAGAACAAGACTCTGGAGAGATTACAGAATACCACGTATTTTCTAGCATTAATACTTTATCTCCTACACCTATTCCTAAAGCACCTCCACTAGCTCCTTCTCCTATAATAACAACAATAATAGGCACTTTAAGGCGTGTCATCTCTATGATATTACGAGCAATTGCTTCTGCTTGTCCTCTCTCTTCTGCTTCCAAACCTGGATACGCTCCTGGAGTATCGATAATAGCAACTACAGGTACACCAAATTTTTCTGCACTTTTCATAAGACGTAACGCCTTACGATATCCTTCTGGATTTGCCATCCCGAAGTTACGATACTGCCTTGTTTTTGTATTATAGCCCTTTTGCTGACCTATAAACATATAACTCTGGTCTTCTATCTTACCTAGACCCCCTATCATTGCCTTGTCGTCCTTAACGTTTCTGTCTCCGTGCAGTTCTAAGAAAGTATCACCACAAATGGCGTTAATGTAATCTAAAGTATATGGCCTGTTAGGGTGACGCGATAATTGTACGCGTTGCCAATTAGTTAAGTTTTTATAAATGTCCTTTTTTGCAGCAGCTAGTTTTTTTTCTATTTGCTTACACGTCTGAGTAACATCTACATCACTCTCCTCACCTATAGCGGCACATTTTTCTAGCTGTTCTTCTAGCTCTTTAATGGGTAATTCAAAATCTAAATATTCCATTTCTTAAAGTATTTCCTTTCTTTCAAAAGGTATGTTAGATGTCGCAAATATAAGAGATTTCTTTACTATTTTTTTTTTTTTTATTAAAAATATGACGGTTTTTAAAAATGCCGTTTGCAACGACTACTAATAAGATAATTACAGCTCCAAAATAAAATCTAGGTTCCATTTTTTCTTTATCTCCCAAAATAAAAAAGGCTAGCAAAATCCCATATATAGGCTCTAAATTAATCGTAAGCATAATTGTATAAGGGCTTAAGTGTTTCATTACTTTAACAGCCGCTACAAAAGCGTATGCCGTACACACAGAAGCGAGGATAAAAATACACACCCAATCTGAAGATGAGAGCGTAAAGAAAGATGTGGAGAAAAAAGTTTCTGCTTTCGCGAAAGCAAGATAAGCCGTAATACAACCTGTCCCTATCAATAATTCGTAAAACGAAATTTTAGTAGAATTGTGATTTTTTACAAATCGACCATTAATTAAAGCAAATACAGCAGATAAAAATGCCGATGTGAGTGCCAAAGCTATCCCTAAACGGTATTCGGGTTGTACCTCGAAAATCATATACAAAGCAACTACTACTATTGCTCCAAAAAGCAACTCATAAAGAATAAACTTTCTTTTATAAAACAAAGGCTCTAGCAAGGCCGTAAACAATGCCCCTGTACTCATACAAGCTAGAGTGACAGATACATTTGCCACTTTTATAGCACCAAAAAACGTAAGCCAATGCAGGGCTATAATAAGACCACCCAACGCAAAACCCCAAAAGGCTTTTGCATTTATAGCCATATCTATTTTAGCTATTCTTATATAGATGTAAATAAAAATAGAAGCTATACCCATTCTAAAAAAAACGAGTGGTAATGAATCTATAGAGATAAGTGCGCCTAGTACAGCCGTAAATCCCCATATAAATACGATAAGATGGTAATGGAGATAACTATTAAGTTTAGCGTTTTGCATTTTGCAATAGGTATATTGCTAAAATAGCGAAGAGAATATTAGGCGTCCAAACTGCCACAAGAGGCGGGAAATCAGATTGCTCCGCGAGGGTACCAAACACTTTATCAAAAAAGATAAAAACAAAAGCTAATAGTATTCCAAAAGCTAGATTAATCCCCATACCTCCACGTCGTTTCATCGCAGAAACGGCTACCGCAATAATAGTAAGAATATAAGCTGCTACAGGAAGGCTATATCTTTTTTGAAGTGTCACTTCATACCTGCTTATATA
>CAZJRA010000005.1:0-15199 GCA_964548335.1 uncultured Flavobacteriaceae bacterium
GTTCATATTTAGGGCCAATATTACCTAAACCTACAATTAGAAATTTTTTCATTGGATCTTCTAGTGGTGTCTTTTCTTTAGCTTTAAATAAGCTTTTAAAAAAAGCGAGCATATACTTTTAAATTTTTATCCTATAAAAATAAAAAAAGCATCTCAATCACTTGAGATGCTTTTGTATTATTTAAGAACAATTTGTTTATTCTGCAGCAGCTTCTGCTCCTTCTGCAGGTGCAGCTTCTTCATCTTCGTCTTCATCATCACTAACAACAGCAACACGAGATGTTCTCACTTGACACACCACTGTATTATCTGGATGTATAAATGTGTAATCATCATTTTCTAAAGCTGTAACGTATAGCTTGTTTCCAATTTTAAGACTTGTAATATCTGCCTCAATAAAATCTGGAAGATTATCTGGTAAAGCTTTTACACGTAGTTTACGGTTGTTCTTACGAAGTACACCTCCATTAAGAACACCTTTAGATACTCCTGTAAAACGTACAGGGATTGTCATCGTTACTTCTTTATCATCAAATATCTGATAAAAATCGATGTGTAATATACGGTCAGTTACTGGGTGAAACTGAATATCTTGAAGTATCGCACGTACTTTTGTACCCTCTACCTCAATTTCTACCATATGCGCATCTGGAGTGTAAACCAATTTTTTAAACGCTATTTCTTGTGCGTTAAAATGTAATGGTTGATCCCCTCCGTAGATTACGCAAGGTACCTGTCCAGCATTACGTAAGGCTTTAGTTGCTTTCTTGCCTACGCTTTCTCTTTTAGATCCTTTGATCGAAATTGACTTCATTTTTAAATATATTAAGTATTAATTAATTACATAACAAACTTAGATGCAATACTCGTGTTATTATTAACATGATACATAACATCTGCAAATAATGGTGCACAGCTCAAGACTCTTACCTTGTCGCTTTTATGCTCCTTAGGAATAGAATCTGTAACTATTAATTCCGTTAATTGACTATTTTCTAATCTCTCATATGCATTGCCACTTAAAATGGCGTGAGTACAAATTGCTCGTACACTTAATGCTCCCTTCTCTATCATTAAATCTGCAGCTTTCGTAAGCGTCCCGGCAGTATCTACCATATCATCTACAAGCACTACATGCTGCCCTTTTACATCTCCTATGAGTTCCATATGAGAAATTACATTAGCCTTAGCTCTTTGCTTATAACAAATCACTACATCGCTTTCCATAGCTTTACTGTAAGCATATGCACGCTTACTACCTCCCATATCTGGAGAAGCAATGGTAAGATTTTCTAATCCTAAAGACTTTAGATAAGGCAAGAAAATAGTAGATGCAAATAAATGATCTACTGGTTTTTCAAAAAACCCTTGAATTTGATCTGCATGCAAATCCATAGTCATAATACGTGTCGCTCCTGCCGTTTCTAAAAGACTAGCTTTAAGCTTTGCAGCAATAGGCACACGTGGTTTATCTTTTCTATCCTGACGTGCCCATCCAAAATAAGGAATCACTGCTGTAATATGTCTTGCAGACGCACGCTTTGCGGCATCTAACATAAGTAACATCTCCATCAAGTTATCACTATTAGGCATGGTACTCCCAATGATGAATACACGTGATCCACGTACAGACTCTTCAAAAGAAGGCTGAAACTCTCCGTCACTGTAAGTAGATGTGATTACATTACCTAGCGGTTGCCCGAAAGCTTTTGCAATTTCTTCTGCAAGTCCTTTGCTTTTTTGACAAGCAAATATCTTAGGTTGTGGTGCAATTGCGGTCATAGAAATGACAATTAAACTGTGTTGATTATTGTATTCCTTAAAAAAGGAACCGCAAAAGTAGGGATATTTTTTGTGTCTCTAGGAACAAAAGTCAAGCTTTTGTGAGGATTGACAAGATTTATTCTTTAATTTTGTCCCTCACTTAAGCCGAAGTGGCGGAATTGGTAGACGCGCGCGACTCAAACTCGCGTTCCTTTGGAGTGTGGGTTCGATTCCCACCTTCGGTACAAAGCTCTTAATCTTTATTAGATTAAGAGCTTTTTTATTCTTTACTCCTTCTTTAAAATCTTAGCCTTATTCTTTAATCCAGAAATTATAATTTTTGGATCTCCGTATACCTGTAGCACGCTTGAGTCCTGAGCATATAGCGTAATCGTTTCTTTTGCATTTATAGTCACGTCTGCGTTATTAGATAGGTTAATATCAACTTCAGAAAAAGCAGCTTTCTTTGCTGTAATTTTTGCCCCTTCTTTTATCTCAAGTGTTGCCTTTTGTATAGTCCCATCTAATTCTAACTCGGCAGAGTTTTTTACTTGCGCAGTTATAAGGTCTAAAACAGTATACATTTTTAGTGAAGCTCTATCATCTAGCTTTACTTCACTTTCTTTTGATGCGATTTTTAAAGTTCCTTCTGCATCGCTATACATCTCTACATCTACAGCCTCTTCATGAGCTACATCTAAGTCGTATTTTGTAGATTTTCCTGCTACAAGAGTTAATACCTCCCCTTTTAATGTATTCTGAGAGTTCATTTTTGCCCCATCTTTTAACTCTATTCTTTCAATATCGTTTACTTTTAAAGTAACCTTGAATTCTTTCTTTTTAGTAATGCGGTGTGTTAAATACACGTGAAGCTTCTTATTCTCTACATTAAATTCAATAGCATTTATTAAGTTATCGTCAGACTCAACACTATAGCCGTTCTTTCTTGCTTGCATCAACTCAACCTCTATGTCACCATCTATTAAGACCGTGTTAAACTCCTCTTCTAGAGTAACCGATGTGACTTTTAGAACACCTGAACCTTGTATCTTAGGAAGTCTCTGACTCCAGCCTGTTGCTGTAGTCATTACAATAAGAAGCGTTGTAAGGAGTGTAAAATGTCGTTTCATAATTTTGATTTTTAATTTATTACTGTATTATTTTCCTGGGAAATCTGCCTTGCGTTTTTCTAAAAAAGCTGTTGTTCCCTCTGCAAAATCTTCTGTACCAAAAGACTTGCCAAAAGCTTCAATTTCTGCTTCAAATCCATCTGACCCTTCTTTATACCCTGCATTTACTGCCCCTATAGCGGCTGCAATCGCTACCGAAGAGTTACGCATAATCTTTCCTGCTATTTTTTGTGCTAGAGGAAGTAACTCTTCTTGTGTTACTAAGTGATTAACGAGGCCGTACTCTAACGCTTTATTTGCATCTATCATTCCTGCTGTCATAAGAAGCTCCATAGCGCGTCCTTTTCCTATAAGTTGTGGCAAGCGTTGTGTTCCTCCATATCCAGGAATGACTCCTAATGAAACTTCTGGAAGCCCCATACGAGCATTATCACTAGCAATTCTAAAATGGGCTGACATTGCTAATTCTAAACCACCCCCAAGTGCAAATCCATTTACAGCAGCAATTACTGGAGTTCCTAAATTTTCGACAAAATCAAACAACAATACTTGTCCTTGTCTCGCAAGATTTGCTCCTTGAGCTACATCAAAATCTGCAAATTCTGATATATCTGCACCTGCAACAAAGGCTTTTTCTCCAGAACCTGTAAGTATAATTACTTTAGTTGATGTGTCTTCGTCTGCTTTCGCGAAAGCGTCATGAAGTTCTGCAATAGTAGCACTATTAAGCGCATTAAGCTTAGTAGGTCTGTTTATAGTAATCGTGGTGATACCGTTATTATTTTCTGAAAGGATGTTTGTATAGCTCATTATAAGTTTTTTATTATTCTTTTGGGAAGGTGACCGTAAACGTGGTTCCCTTATCTACTTGAGAGACAAAAGTAACATTTCCTTTATAGGTTTCTAGTATATTTTTTACCATTGCGAGTCCAAGTCCCATACCACTGCTTTTTGTAGTAAATTTAGGTTGAAATATTTTAGATGTATTCTCTTCACTAATTCCAATACCATTATCCATAACATCAATTTTTATCTGACCATTTGCTTCTCCAACATTTACCATAATCTGAGGAGATTGAACCGTTTTTGTAGCTTGTATTGCATTTTTAACAAGATTGGTTACTACTCTTATTAACTGAGTCCTGTCAAAATTTGCAAGGAGGGTTTCGTCTGCTTTCGCGAAAGCGATATTGCGTTCCCTAAAAATGTCTAACGCTAGTTTTACTACGGTATTTACATCTAAAATTTCACTTTGCTGTGCGGGCATATCTGCAAAATTACTAAAGGCCGAAGCTATACTACTCATCGTATCTATCTGTTGTATAAGGGTATTACTATACTCCTTAATCTTTATATGTATTTCTGGGTCTTCTGGGTCAAACCTACGCTCAAAACTTTGTACGGTAAGTCGCATAGGTGTAAGCGGATTTTTAATCTCGTGTGCTACCTGTTTTGCCATTTCGCGCCAAGCGGCCTCACGCTCACTTTGCGCCAATTGTACCGCACTCTCTTCTAACTCATCTATCATTCCATTATAGGCAGATACCAAGGTAAGGAGTTCATTAGGTAGATTTGTGGTGTTTAACTTTTCATTGCGTTTATCTAGCTGCGTCTGCTTGATATTATCTTCTATTGTTTTAAGCCTATTAGTGATATATCTAGACAATAAAAACGCAAGAATAATTGCCGAAATAAAAACTAATAAAGCCACAACAACCATACGCCATAACAACTCGCGCATCTCCTTATTTATAAAAGAGTCTGTGTCTTGATACTGTATTTTTAAAATAGCCAGCGGTTTAAACTTAGGATCATTTACAAAAGAATATGACAATTGTTGCGGAGGGTCAGACTTGATGCTCTTTACATATCGTTTACTCTCAGTAGTGTTTAACGTATCTAACAGGCCTAACGGAATCGGTTTTATGGGCTCAGAATTAAATAACTTTTCTGTACTTGAAATAAGTGGCTTCCCCTTTAAATCGTAAAGCGTTACATTCTCTCCATGAATGCTAGCAATTTCAAAAATCTCATCTTTAAAGATATACTCTATCTTTTCTGTAATAAGCTGGTAAGTAGTTGTCTTAAGAGTACGGTTTATGTCTTTTTTTATACTGTTTTCCTTACGCTCTAATCTATCTTTATTATAATCTCTAATCTGCTCTCTGTACTGATAATAGGTAATACCAGATACCAATGCAAAGGCAATAACAACCAGTAAGAACATGGAAGTAAAAATACGAGAGCCTAAAGAATTTCTATTCAAATTGAGCATAGGGGTAAGTAGCAAGGCAACTTATGACGTACTAATATACGGGTATTTGTATCAAATAGCATTCCAAATAAAAAATTAAGAATAGCTATCTCCTCTTAAAGAGTCGTTAATTCTAATTATGCGTCTGGATTTTTTTCTTGAATTTTTCTATACAAACGGATTCCTAACATAAGTAATATCCCTAAAAGTATAATCCCTACAACTCCCCAAATCCAATGAGTAGCACTTTTAGTAACTGCGAGAAATACAACAGCAAAAAGTATAATAGTTGCCCCCTCATTCCAGATACGCATAAACTTAGAAGAATGTTTAAATACCCCTGCCTGTAATTGCTTGTGTATACTCCAGGTTTTAGCATGATAGATATATAGCAATATCACAAATATTAATTTTATTTGCATCCATGGACTTTGAAACAATCCCGGGTTTAAATGCAACATGATAAATGCAAAAAGACTACATAATACTAGAGAAGGTGCTGTAATAATCTTCCAAAGGCGCTTTGCCATTAAACCTAGTTGTTTCCCTAAAATTTCTTTGTCTGGAGAAGGTTTTTGATTTGCCTCTATCTGATACACAAATAATCGCGGCATATAAAATAAACCTGCAAACCAAGTCACCATAAAAATGATGTGTAACGATTTAAAATAAAAATAATACGCTTCCATGATGTAAAGATAGGGCAAACAGATATTTCTTTTTTGAGAAGGTAATTAATTTCATATGTTGCGTAAGTTATACGACTACATACATACTAATGGGTTCTGTAATCTTCATTATTTTAAAATCATGAAACGACAACATCTTCTTCTATTAGCAAGCGTGCTGTTTTTATTTAGTTCATGTCACGTTGGGCGATTTTTCTATTGGAATTTTGCAGATACAGGATACTTAAATAGTTTTAAAAGTGTCCCAATAAAAAAAGGAGAGTCTCCTTTTTATTTTAAAGAAGCACCACAAGACGGTGTAGTACCCACCACCACAACATACAAAAAGAAGACAAGTGTTCCTTTTGACGAAATGTTAGAGAAGAGCGGAACAACCGCTTTTATCGTAATTAAAGATGACCATATTTTATATGAACGCTATTTTGACAATTATACAAAGGCAACAGACCACCCGTCATTTTCGGTATCAAAATCGTTTATATCTGCACTAATAGGTATTGCAATAGAAGAAGGGCATATAAACTCTCTAGACGACCCCATAAGAAAGTATTTACCAGAACTAGATACCTCTTTTGACCCCGTGACATTGGACCACGTAATTAATATGCAATCGGGTATAAAGTTTAGTGAAGGGTATTTTAATCCCTTTGGGGAGGTTGCAAAGTTTTATTACGGCACCAACTTAAAAAAATATGTCAAGCGTCTAAAAGTAAATGAAACACCTGGGGAAGCTTGGAAATACAAAAGCGGGAATACTCAATTATTAAGTCTTGCCTTAGAAAGTGCTACAAAAAGGTCTCTACAAGACTATTTTCAAGAAAAGATATGGCAACCCTTAGGTATGGAGTACGACGCCTCATGGAACATAGACAGTAAAAAAAATAAAACAACTAAGGCTTTCTGTTGTTTAAATGCTCGTGCTAGAGATTATGCAAAGTTTGCTAGATTATACTTGCATCAAGGAAATTGGAATGGCAAACAGATTGTACCTAAAGATTGGGTTATTAAAACAACCTCATTTACAGATTCCACAAGTAAATATGCATATTCTCATCACTGGTGGCGCAATCTCTCTATAAAAGAGTTACGAAATTCTTTTAAAAATCCTTCTGCTTCTACAATAAAAGGGGCTAAAGCTCCACATACAGATTATCAAGCGCGTGGTATTTTAGGTCAGTTTATGTATATCCATCCAGAAAAAGAAATTGCTATTATTAGGCTTGGAAATAAGTTTGGTGGTGTTAATTGGCCTAGCGTATTTAGAGATATCGCCGAAATGAACTAAGCTTTCTAACAATAACTGTAAGCCTTACCTTCTTCACAACGACAAAGTTTAAAACCATATCATGAAAAAGCACATCCTATTCCTTGGCTTACTAGTAATGAGTTTAGGTCAATTAACCGCTCAAGAATTAAATACAGCCCCTACATCTACATTACGTCAATTACCAGATGGATGGCATAAATTTACAGACCAAGGTGCTCGTTTTGATGTAGAAGTATTAGGAGGAGACTTAGTAAGAGGAAATATCACTTGGTTTGATAATGCGTCCTATTCTGGTTCTTTTTTAGGGAGACAAATTTCTGGAAAAGGCACTTATAAGTGGCCTGACGGTAAGCGTTATGAAGGCTCATTTAAAAATAATGAACGCCACGGAAAAGGAAGTATGATACAAGCAGATGGAAATAAATGGAGTGGAAAATGGAAGGCAAACCAAAAGAATGGTAAAGGAAAGTCTTTTGATAAAACAGGTGCTATAATTCAAGAAGGCGTATGGCAAAACGGTAAGTTTATAGGTGCCAAGCGCAAAAAGAAAAAGTAGATATCACCCTTCTTCTGTTACTCTCAAAGTATTTTTTACTTCTTTATTAAGAAAATAACCGGTAACAACTGTAGACAGAAAATCTGCGATAGGAAAAGCTATCCACACTCCCCAAATACCTACAATAGGAGGTAAAATAAGAATGAGTGGTATTAAGAAAAATCCTTGTTTAGTAAGACTTAATAACAACGCTGGTCTTGCTTTTCCAATCGCCTGAAAATAGGCAGAACCAATAAGTTGTACCACAATAATAGGCGTAGCTGCAAAGACCCATCGTAAAGCATTAGGCGTTCTTGCTAGTAGTTGTGTATTATTTGCCAATGTTTGTGCATTTCCTTCCTTGTCACTTAAAAATATAGAGACAAAAAAGTCTGGAAAACTCATAATAATGATAAAAATAAGCAAGGCTAAAATACCTGCATATTTAATAGATGTATTAATAGTTTCTCGTACTCGAGCGTACTTCTCTGCTCCGTAATTATAGCCTGCAATAGGCATAAAGCCTTGTGTAACGCCTATTACTGGAAATAAGGCAAACATAAGCATCCTACTTATAATACCGTAAGAAGCAACATCTAAGGCATCTCCATAAGTAATAAGAACATTATTAATTAAAATCCCTAGTACTCCTATTACTCCCTGTCTAGCTAGCGTAACAGAAGCAAGCGTAGATATTTCTTTTACAATTTTAGTGTTTAAAAACAATGAGGATAGCTTGAGTCTTAGTTCGCTTTTTGCTATAAAAAACCAACATATAAACCCAAAACAAACAGCATAGCTTATAAAAGTTGCCCAAGCGGCTCCTTCCATTCCCATACCTAATATATTAATGAGGATATAGTCCATTAAGATGTTCCCTATGGCTGGTAAAATCATAGCATACATAGCAAACTTAGGCTTCCCTTCTGCTCGTATTACATTATTACCCACCATACAAAGGGCAAGCATTAAAATACCGTACATAACGATACGATAATACGTAAGTGCAAAGTCTCTAAAAGAATCGTCTGCTCCAAAAAATTCTATGAAATAATCCTGGAAAATAAGCCCTACAAGGGTCAATGTCCCGGAAATTAATACGGTAAGCGTAATCTGATTTCCAAAAACACGCAAGGCCTTTTTTTCATCACCCGCTCCTAGCGCACGAGACAATACAGAGCTCCCTCCTATCCCGATAGCTAATCCTATAGCTGCAATAAAAAAGGTAAAAGGTAATACTACCGTAATCGCAGAAATGGCTTTTGCCCCTATCCATCTTCCTAAAAAAATGGTGTCTACAATAATATTAAGAGACATTACCAATATCCCTATAGAAGCTGGTACTGCTTGTTTTACAAGAAGTTTAGATATAGGCTCAGTCCCTAAGGCTGTGGCATTTTTTTTAGCCATTTAAGTCGTAGTCTCTACTAGAGCACCTGCCCACTCATTTGCCCAACTTGCTAAGAGTTGTGCCCAATCATCACGGTCATTTATACACGGGATGGTGTGAAAGTCTTTTCCGCCGGATTCATGAAAGATTTCTTCGCCTTCCATAGCGATTTCTTCTAAGGTTTCAAGACAGTCAGATACAAACGCAGGGGTTGCAATTGCCATCTTTTTAAAGCCTTCTTTACCCATACGTTCTATCGTACGGTCTGTATACGGTTGTAACCAAGGGTCAAACCCTAAACGTGACTGAAAACTAGTAGAGAATGTACCTGGTTTTAAATCTAAATACTGTCCTATAAGACGTGTGGTCTCATAACACTGGTGACGATAGCAAAACTCGTGTGCTTTAGAACCTGCAGAGCAACAGCTACCATCTATTTTACAATGTAACTTAGTAACATCACTTTTACGAATGTGTCTTTCTGGAACTCCGTGATACGAAAACAATAAGTGTTCATAATCTACCTCTTCTAAGCTTTCGGCAATAGAATCTCCAAGAACTTTAATGTATGCCGGCTTATTATAAAAAGCCTTTACATCTGTAATTTTCATGTTTGGGAACTGCTTTGCTCGAATCTCTTCGGCAAGGACTAAAATAGTCTCAGTAGTTGCCATTGCATACTGAGGATACAATGGTACGAGCAGTACCTCATCTATACCTTGGTCGTGTAATTTTTTAAGTCCACTAGCAATGCTTGGCGTGCCATAACGCATAGCAATCTCTACAGGGAGGTTAGTGTGGTTAGCCACTTTTTCGCGTAAGCGTTTTGTAAGTACAATTAAAGGAGAGCCTTCTTCCCACCAAATCTTACTGTATGCCTCGGCACTTTTTTTAGGTCGGGTATTAAGAATAATTCCCTTTACTAGCAGTGTTCTAGCCCATAAAGGAACGTCTATAACACGCTCGTCCATCAAGAACTGTCCGAGGTATTTTTTTACATCTTTAGGGTTAGTGCTTTCTGGAGAACCCAAATTAACGAGAAGTACACCTTTGCTCATATTTATCTTTTTTTTGGCTACACAAAAATAAGGTCTACATAGCATTCTCACGTTAAAAAACGATAAGAGTTTATGATGCCGTTATGTGAATATGTTAACTTAACGACATTAAATACTTTTTAGGCGTTGTGCCAAATTTCTTTTTAAAGGCAGATATAAAATGACTTGCGGTACTATACCCTACCTTAAGACCTACCTCATTAACATTATGCGAACCACTTTCTAATAATTGCCTAGCGACTTCCATTTTATAATCAAATAAAAAGCTGTATACCGAGTCTCCATAAATCTGCTTAAACCCTTCTTTAAGCTTATTAAGAGAAAGTCCTATTTCTTCAGATAGGGCTTGTAATGTAGGAGGTTCTGTCATTCTAGAGATTATAATCTCTTTGGCCTTCTTAATCTTCGTCACATTATCTTCATCTACAAGAAACGGACATTGCGCCACATCTGCATCAGGTGGCCGGTTAAAATATAAACTCAGGAGTTCGTACGCCTTTCCTTTTACGTACAGCTCTTTAATGCTTGGGTGTAAATTATAGTTAACAACTTGGTTTAAGGCAATCGCCATACTAGGCGAGATATTACCATCTTTATAATATTTACGGTCTTTATTTTCTTCACTCAAAAAAGTAATATAGCTCGCTTCACGCGAAAAAAGACTGTGAAATTTTTCAATAGAAACTAAAATAGACACCACCCAGGTATTACCTGCTAGTTGCAAATTCATAGGTAAATCTCGTTGAGGATTGTACAATAATAACGATTGTTCCTCAGGCATAGGCAACTTATAGGCTCCGTTATTAAACTGAAAAACAGCACTCCCTTTTAAACAAAAATGAAACTGTATAAAACTGCTATCTACCTCTCTTACAAACTCAAAGGTGCTATCCTCCTCATTGAGAAAGGTAAGTACCGTAAAGCCTGTCTCTATAAAAATTTCGGAGATTGGGCTTACAGCGTTATTTTGTGAAGATATCATAATGCAATACGATTATATTTATTTAGAAAGCATCTAAATAGTGTTTTGTTATGCTTTCGCGAAAGCTTAGTAAAACTACTAATTTCCAAGCATTTCTCCTAAAATTAAATGTCGCAAAACGCACATCGACATAATTGGTACCTCTAGCGTTATTTTTTAGTTTATATTCACGATATTTTTGCTTTCGGAAATGAAAAAGCCCTCAGAGACACATACACCTCTTCAGCAATTCTACGCCATAGGGCTTAGTTACAAAAAAGCTGATGCCGAAATACGAGGTAATTTTTCTATAAGTACCGCGGCTCAAGAAGCGATACTATCACAAGCCAAAGAAGAAAATTTGCCCGGTCTCGTCGTTATTTCTACCTGTAATCGTACCGAATTATACGGCTTTGCCCCTAGTGCTTCTCACTTAATTAAAATTCTTTGTGAGCATACGCACGGTACAGTAGAAGAGTTTAAAGATGTTGCCTATATATACGAAGAAGAAGAGGCTGTTAACCATCTTTTTAAAGTAGGAACAGGACTAGACAGTCAGATTTTAGGAGATTTTGAGATTATAGGCCAGCTTAAGGTAGGTTTTAAAAATGCTAAAAGCATTGGGCTTGTCAATCCTTATATGGAGCGACTTATAAACTCTGTCATACAAGCGAGTAAACGCATTAAAACCGAAACCGAAATTTCTAGCGGTGCTACCTCTGTGAGCTTTGCTGCTGTGCAATACATTATGGCGCGAGTACCTTATGTGTCTAAAAAGAATATTTTGCTTTTCGGAACAGGAAAAATAGGTCGTAATACCTGCGAAAACCTTGTAAAGCACACTAGAAACGAACATATCACTCTTATTAATCGCACAAAATCTACTGCAGAGAAAGTAGCAGGAAAATTTAATTTGCTAGTAAAAGACTACGCAAACATACAGAGCGAAATCTCACAAACAGATGTACTTGTTGTGGCTACAGGAGCTCAAAAACCTACGATTAATAAAAATTTAATTCACTCTACAAAGCCTCTTTTAATTCTGGACCTTTCTATTCCTAAAAATGTGGCGCAAGATGTGACTGAATTGGAAAACGTGACTCTTATTCATCTAGACCAACTGTCTAAAATGACAGACGACACTTTAAAACGTCGTCAAGCCTACATCCCAAAGGCAGAGGCTATTATAGGTGAGATAAAAGACGACTTTAAAGCTTGGTTAAAAACACGCAAGTTTGCTCCCACCGTACAGGCTTTAAAAACTAAACTTGTTCAAATACAAGAACAAGAGCTTACCACTCACCGTAAAAAGGTAGCTGATTTTAACGAAGATCAAGCTCAAATTATTGCCAACCGATTAATTCAAAAAATTACCAATCGTGTAGCAAATCACCTACGTGGAGCAAATGGCTCTACGGAACAAAGCATAGACCTCATTAACGCTATTTTTCAACTAGAAAGTGAAAATGATGTCTAAAACCATACGCATAGGCACACGAGATAGTGAGCTTGCACTATGGCAAGCCAAAACGGTACAAACGCAGTTAGAAAACCTAGGATATAATACCACACTTGTCCCTGTAAAATCTACAGGTGACCTAGTGCTAGATAAACCTTTATACGAGCTAGGAATCACAGGTATCTTTACCAAGACCTTGGACGTTGCAATGCTTAACGGCACAGTAGATATCGCGGTGCATAGTATGAAAGACGTTCCTACTGCATTACCTATAGGCATTGTACAAGCCGCAGTATTGGAAAGAGCTAATACCTCAGATATCCTTGTTTATAAGGACGCTATTGATTATTCTCAAAAATGCACCATTGCTACAGGGAGTTTACGCCGTCAGGCACAATGGCTACACAAGTACCCACACCATACCACTACAGACATACGAGGCAATGTAAACACACGGCTTCAAAAACTTAATGATAATGATTGGGCAGGAACTATTTTTGCAAAAGCAGGTTTAGAGCGCCTCGAGTTTTCTAATTCAAGTAGCATCACTAGCCCTCATTTTGAAGGAGTTGGTGAGGAACTAGACTGGATGATACCCGCGCCTGCACAAGGAGCAATGCTTGTTGTCGCCCTAGAGAACGATGATTATTGTAAAACCGCTTGCGCGAAAATAAACGATACCCAAACCGCTCTTTGCACCCATATAGAACGTGAGTTTCTAAGAGTCTTAGAAGGCGGATGTACTGCTCCCATAGGAGCATTAGCTACCATAGAAAATGACACACTTCATTTTACAGGAGTCTTATTTTCTCTCGACGGAAAAACTAAAATAGAAGTTACACATAGCATCTCTATAAGTCATTCACAAGGATTTGGTACAGACTGCGCTCTCGAAGTCTTGGATAAGGGAGGACGAGAGTTAATGAAAGAGATAAAAGCACAAATCAAGAAATAATGCCTAGTGTGCTCTCCACAAAAAAACTACAACTCAATCAACGAGAGTTACTACTCAACGCAGGGTGTAGTTTTGTAGAGTATGATGCTATCACGACAGAGCCTATTCCTTTTGAGTTTCCAAAAGACATAGAGAATATCATTATCACCAGTCAAAACGGAGCCGCACAATATCTAACACAAAAAGTGTTTGTAGGGCAATGTTTTGTAGTAGGTAAAAAAACAGCAGCTCTTTTAGCAAACAAAGGACTAAAAGTGATAGAAATCGCTCAAAATTCAGCAGAGTTAGCTCATTTTATAGCAAAAAACTATAAAAATGAGCGTTTTCACTATTTCTGTGGAGACAAAAGAAGAGACGAATTGCCCACTATTTTAAAAGAAGCAAAAGTGTCTTTTAAGGAAGTTGTTACCTACGAAACAAGCCTTAATATTCGGTCTTTTGAGCAGACTTTTGACGGAGTACTATTTTTTAGCCCTTCGGGAGTAGAAGCTTTCGCGAAAGCAAATACCCTAAAAAACACAACTGCTTTTTGCATAGGAAATACCACCACTGCAGAAGCCAAAAAATATACAAATCACACAGTCGTGTCTAATGCCACAAGTGTAGAGAGTACTATTGCTAAGGCTGTCAACCATTTAAAAATGGTTTCAAAATAAATTAATAAGATGTTCGCCTTCGCGGATATAACAGATAAATATGATGATTAAAAACGATTTATTCTTAAGAGCATTAAAAGGAGAAACTGTAGACCGTCCACCCGTATGGATGATGCGTCAGGCAGGAAGATACCTTCCAGAGTTTATGGAAATCAAAGCCAAGTATGATTTCTTTACACGCTGTCAGACACCAGAGCTTGCGAGTGAAATTACAGTACAACCTATACGTCGTTACGGGATGGATGCTGCTATTTTGTTTTCAGATATTTTGGTGATTCCACAGGCGATGAATATTCACGTAGAGATGAAGCCTAACATAGGTCCTTGGTTACCTAATCCTATTCGTTCTATGCAGGATTTGGATACGGTTATTGTACCCGATATTCACGAAACTTTAGGGTATGTGATGGACGCTATTAAGATGACCAAAGAAAAACTTAACGACGAAGTGCCTCTTATTGGTTTTGCCGGTTCTCCTTGGACAATTTTATGCTATTGCGTACAAGGGCAAGGCTCTAAAAACTTTGACAAGGCAAAAGAGTTTTGTTTTACACAACCAGAAGCAGCACACACCTTATTACAACGTATTACAGATACTACGATAGCCTACTTAAAAGAAAAGGTGAAAGCAGGAGTAAATGCAGTGCAGGTTTTTGACAGTTGGGGAGGAATGCTTTCTCCAGAGGATTACCAAACATTTTCTTGGCAGTATATGCAGCAAATTATAGATGCACTTAAAGACGATGCACCTGTAATTGCTTTTGGTAAAGGATGTTGGTTTGCATTAGATACGATGGCAAAGTCAGGCGCTTCAGCACTTGGAGTAGATTGGACGTGTAGCCCTAAAAACGCTCGTTATCTTACAGGCGGAAATATCACGCTACAAGGTAATTTTGACCCAACCCGATTATTCTCTCCTCCTAACGAGATTAAAAGGATGGTACACGAGATGATACGTGCTTTTGGAAAAGATAAGTACATTGTAAATCTAGGTCACGGTATTTTACCTAATATCCCTATAGAAAATGCAGGTGCTTTTATAGAGGCAGTAAAAGAATATAAGGAGTAAATGAAACTCGCC
>CAZJRA010000006.1:0-15001 GCA_964548335.1 uncultured Flavobacteriaceae bacterium
AATGTTGGGACAAAGATAAATAAAAATTATTGGAGCGATAGATTAGTGCACTACAACACCCTTACTCTTAAAAATTACCGAAGAACAACGCGTTTTACCCGTTGAGAAACCGCCGTAAGTAATTCATAAGATATAGAGTTTATTTTTGTCGCTAGAGTAGCCGCAGAAATTTCTTCTCCAAACACGGTAACATCATCTCCTTCTTCGCAATTAATATGGGTTATGTTTATCATAAGCATATCCATACAGACATTTCCTACAATAGGTGCTGCTTGTCCATTAATAACTACGTGTCCTACTCCATTTCCAAAGGCTCTAGATATACCATCTGCGTGTCCTATTGGGAGAGTGGCAATTCGCTCATTAGACTGTGCTTTGTGTGCACGATTATAGCCTACACTCTCACCAGGAGTAATTGTATGAATTTGAGAAATCACTGTTTTTAAACGCGCTACAGGACGGAGATTTGTATCTTCTTGTGCAGTATTTCCATAACCGTAAAGCCCTATTCCCGTACGCACCACATCTAGTTGTGCTTCTGGATAATTGAGTATGGCAGAGGTGTTGGTCTGATGTAAGAAAGGAGTGTTATCTAATTGAGAACAGAGGACATCTGTGATTTCTTTAAAAGTATTTATTTGAGATTGTGTAAAATCTATCTCTTTTGGGTCTTCACTCGCCGCTAGATGAGAAAACAAAGAGGCTACTTGTATGCTATCGTTATTATTTAAAGAGCTCACTATCCAATCTATGTCTTGCTTATAAAAACCAAGTCTGTTAAGTCCTGTATTAAATTTAAGGTGTACAGGATATTGTTTTTGTGAGTGCGCTTTCGCGAAAGCTTGAAAAGCCTTAAAAACACGTGTACTATATAAGCTAGGTTCTAAGCAATTCTTTAAAAGCAATTCAAAATTATCTGGCTGTGGGTGCAAAACAAGAATCGGACTTTTAATCCCTGCTTTTCGTAAAGCAACACCCTCACTAGTATAAGCAACGGCAAAATAATACACACCTAGCTGTTCTAACTCTAGAGCAACTTCTACAGCGTCGCTTCCGTATCCAAAAGCTTTTACAACCGCCATTATTTTCACGTCTTTTGCTACCTTACTTTTTAGGTATGTATAATTGTGTCTTAAGGCAGAAAGGTCTATTTCTAAACGAGTAACTCCCATAGGTTAAGACGTTTTTTTTGACCTGTCTTGCTTCATTGCCTTGTAATAGGCAGCCCGACTTAAGGGTTCGTATTCTTCGGTTTCTCCAAGAAGGACGAGCTTGTCGTTTTGTGCTTTTCTATAACTGTATTGAGCGAGATTTCCTGTGTGCGTGCAAACAGCGTGTACTTTTGTTACATACTCTGCTGTTGCCATAAGTGCCGGCATAGGCCCAAAGGGGTTTCCTTTAAAATCCATATCCAAGCCTGCAACTATAACTCTAATACCGCGATTAGCAAGGTCATTACATACTTGCACAATCTCATCGTCAAAAAACTGAGCTTCATCTATTCCAATCACATCACAATTATCTGCTAGGATAGGAATATTTGCTGCGGCAGGTACGGGAGTGGAGCGTATTTCGTTTGCATCGTGAGAAACTACCATCTCCTCATCGTAACGCGTATCTACAGTAGGTTTAAAAATCTCTACCTTTTGCTTTGCAAATTGAGCTCGTTTAAGGCGACGAATCAATTCTTCTGTTTTGCCAGAGAACATCGAGCCACAAATAACTTCAATCCAACCGAATTGCTCTTTATGATTTACCGTATTTTCGAGAAACATTTTGTACTTTTCAAGACCAAACTAAACAATCGTAAGTTTGAATTATAAGTAAGTGTAAATTTATCAAAAACATACGTATTCTAGGCGTATTAATAGAAAGTTATGAAGAAATCCATAAAAGGTGAACTCGTTAGTCTAGCACATCGCATATTACAATTAAAAGAAGACTCGTCTTATGAGAAGCTAACACAAGAAGCTAGAGAAGTATATGAAAAGCTTACCATTCTTGCTTATGCAGAAAAAGTAGAGAAGCTTACGATACCTACTAATGTAGGTTTAGAAAATATAGAACAATCATTTCAAGTGTCTCAAACACCTGAAACTATTCAAACGCCTGAAGAGGTAGTTGCTGAGCCATCAAAACAAGAGGTTCAAGAGGAGAAGGTACAAGAACAAGAACAAAAAGTAAAAGAAAAGCCTGCTTTTGTACCCGTTTCTACACAAGCTGTAGCTCGTGAAAAAATCCGTACTGAAACGAAGCCTAATTTTCAAGATATTTCTAATGCAAGTCTTTTTAAGAAAAAAGAAACTGTTTCTAAACCAATTGTAGAAAAGATAAATGAAGTGGCAGCAGAGACACCTCCTGCTCCGTCTATTATAGATGAGTTTGTACCACTAGAAACACCTAAAGAATCTCATAAAAACGATATGCTTGACATAGGAGGAGAGTATGCAAAAACACCTGTTTTTGATAAGATTGAAGAGGAAAGTGACAAGCCTAAAAATTTAAATGACCGTCTTAAAGCAGGGCTTAAAGTAGGACTTAATGATAAACTGGCCTTTATAAAACATCTTTTTGGAGGAAATAATGGAGATTATCAGAGAGTTGTAAGTCAGTTAGAAACATTTTCGACGATAACAGAAGCTCAGACGTTTGTTAACCAAATGGTAAAACCTGATTATAGCAATTGGGAGGGGAAAGAAGAATACGAAGAGCGATTTATGCAAATCGTTTCTAATAAGTTTGAGTAGCCTTATTTAACTCAATTATGAAAGCATTACGTATTGCATATTGGATAACTACAGTTCTTGCTTGTGGGATATTTATTTTCTCTGCACAGATGTATTTTAGAAATACCGAAATGGTTCAGGGGTATTTTGAGCATCTTCATTACCCTATCTATATAGTCATCCCACTAGCTATTGCAAAACTAGTTGCTGTTGCGATGCTTTTATGGAGAGGAGTACCGTGGATGACAGAATGGGCATACGCAGGATTATTTTTTGATGCTTTTCTTGCATTTACTGCCCATATACAAGCGGGAGATGGAGAATATATGTTTTCTATAATCGCACTTATTACAATACCCATCTCTTACTTTTTAGGTAAGAAAGTACGCCCTATGTATGAGTAAACTATACCTCGTTCCTACACCTATCGGAAATCTAGACGATATGACTTTTAGAGCCATTCGTGTATTAAAAGAAGCAGACCTTATACTTGCAGAAGATACCCGAACTAGTGGAAAATTACTTAAACACTACGAGATTAGCACTCAGATGACCTCTCACCATATGCATAACGAGCATAAAATGGTAGAGAGTTTCGTAAAACGTATACAAGCAGGAGAAATCATAGCTGTTATAAGTGATGCTGGAACGCCTGCTATATCAGACCCTGGATTCTTATTAACGAGAGCCTGTGTAGCGGCAGGTATCGTGGTTGATTGTTTACCCGGAGCAACGGCTTTTGTCCCTGCATTGGTAAATAGTGGTTTGCCTAATGACCGTTTTGTTTTTGAAGGTTTTTTACCCGTAAAAAAAGGGAGGCAGACTAAATTGAAGATGTTAGCAGAAGAACAACGAACCATGATTTTTTACGAATCTCCGCATAAGCTACTTAAAACCTTGGGTCATTTTCAAGAATACTTTGGAGAAGATAGGCAAGTATCTGTATCGAGAGAGATTACTAAGCTATATGAAGAGACCATACGCGGTACGGTTAAAGAGGTTTTAACACACTATACTGCAAAACCTCCTAAAGGAGAAATTGTAATTATTGTAGGAGGGAAGAAATAGGCAGCGCTACGCTTTTCTATCTTTACTACAGGCAGACGCAAAAGCTACCATTTTCATTAAAATTGATACTTAGCAGAAAGGATAAGGTTTCTCCCAGGAGCCGAAATACCCGAAGAATACGTTCTATATAATTGGTCTGTGATGTTCTCTAAAGCAGCATTTAAAACCCAATTTTTGTTAAGCTTGTATTGTCCAGAGAGATTAAGAGTATACCATCTAGGCGAAAACGGATTTCCGTTAGCATCTGTTGCAAATAGATGACTATTGTTTTGTTGGCTAGGCGCTAGCTCTTCAAAATCAAACTGACCGTTATATTCTGCAAATGCATCTAGTTTCCATTTAGATTTAGAGTAGGTGAGGTG
Organism: uncultured Flavobacteriaceae bacterium; assembly: GCA_964548335.1. Lineage (GTDB taxonomy): Bacteria > Bacteroidota > Bacteroidia > Flavobacteriales > Flavobacteriaceae > Dokdonia. Next base: position 4,157 of record CAZJRA010000006.1, read on the forward strand.
TGTATTTCCAAATAAAGGAGACACGTGACGTACAGGAGAAAAAGAGCCATCCTCTTCCTCTTGTTCTCCATCTGTAATATTAAGTTGGGATGTGAGTTGTAGCGTTTTAGTTAAGTTGGCTACAAGCCCTAACTCAACACCTATAATATCTGCTGTTCCTGCATTTTGAATAGCCTGTACAGTGCTTAGTTCTCCTTGAAATTCAATTTCTGATTCGCCGTTTAGCGTAAAACTTCTACGTACCAAAGCATTGTCTAGTAGGGTATAGAAAAAATTGGTTTGAAATTTTACACGGTTCTCAAAGTTGAGGTTTACACCCACTTCATAATTATAGGCATACTCTGCTTTTAAGTCTAGATTAGGCACGACCACAGAACCAGGTTCACTGTCAAACACTTTTCCTATGTCATCTATATTAGGAGCTCTAAAAGCCGTAGAAATATTAGTATTAAAACCTACTACGGGAGAGGGTTTATAAGTAAGCCCTATACTGCCTGTTACATTTCCAAAATCTTGACTAGAAGTGTTCTCAAATGGAAAGTCAAAAAAGCGATTATTTGCCGTAAAATCTTCAGTAATAAAGATGTGATTGTACCTAATGCCACCCGTTAAACTTGTTTTTTGACTAAGTGTAAGTTGTGTACTTGTGTATGCTGCTAGAGACTGCCAGGTAGAACCATCAGGATATCTTGAGGCACTTTCTTCGGTTACTCCTGTGGTGATATCCGTTTGTTGCCCAAAACTCCCAATACCGTTATAAACGTATTCTAGACCATAAAATAGTTTGTTTTTTGAGGTTTTAAGGTCTTTTGTAAAGTCTACAGCAGCAGAGATTCCACCTACCTCTTCATCAGTTTCAAATAAGAGGGTATCACCAAAATTTCGGTCATTACGACTCTCTTCATTTCTTTGGTATGATAGGGTTGTTTTTGCACGGTCATACCAGTCTCCATTACCCTCTTTATTTGCTTGTAAACTAGCAAGAAACCAAGTTTGTGGTCCATAAAACCACTCTGCAGACCTAAATTGCCCATCGTTCCCTCTACGTATTAAACGGTCGTATCTACCATAATCTGAAGTGGTAGAATAAATCAAGTTAAGGTTAAAGTCCCATTGTGCATTAGGCACAAAACGTATTTTCTGATTTAGGCTATAACTACTAAAACCAGTACCTACTTGTATAAGCGGGTCTTCATTTTTTACCACAGTATCTACACCATTTATACGCTCTACAAACTCTGTACGTAAGTAATCATCAGGCCCATTAGACCCTTGACGTTGGTCATCATAATCAGAGTAACTGGCACTTGTAAGAAAAGCCCATTTTTTTGAACCATAACTAAAATCAAAATGGCCTGTTTTTTCTTGATTTGCAGAGCTGTATCGTACCAAAGCATTGGTGTGAAATCTATTGGGTGTTTCTCCCGATATTTGAGGAGTTTTAGTATAAAAATTCATTACACCACCCACAGCATCACTACCATATACGACAGAGCCAGGGCCTAAAATAACTTCTGTACGTTCTATAATAAAAGGGTCTATAGATATGATATTTTGAACATTCCCTCCTCTAAAAATAGCGGTGTTAAAACGAATGCCGTCTAATGTAATTAAAAGTCTATTTGTAGAGAAACCCCTTATCAGCGGACTTCCTCCTCCTAACTGACTTTTTTGCACGAATACCTGACCACTACTTTCAAGTAGGTCTGCACTAGTTTGCGCATTTGCAAATGAAATATCTGCCGAATTAATACTCACGATTTTTTGAGGGACATTACGTGAAGATTGTGCAAATTTTGAAGCAGATAACACCACTTCATTTAATTGGTTTTCTAATTGTTTTAGAAAGACTTGATTCCCGTAAATGATAATTTGAGCTTTCGTATAACGAGCTTCTTTATGAGCAATTTCAGAAAATATGATTTCTTCTGCTTTCGCGAAAGCAGAAATATCTGCAACTCCATCAAAATCTGTAAGGCTACTTTTGGACTTATCTTTATTAAATACAGCAACACCTACAATAGGTTCTCTTGTATCTACATCAAGCACCGTAACTTTTTGAGCATAGGTGCTGTAAGTGATGAGTAATAAAAAGAGTGTAAGAAGACGCATTTAATGAAATATGGAATTTAAAACCGCTAGTGAACGAGGTTGTCTAAACCCGTGTAAATGTACTTCATAATACTGTAATAAAAAGGTGAGAAAAGCGGTACGGTCATTTTGGTTAAGCTTGATTTGTGCTAGTGCATCAAAATTTGTGCCTAAGAGCTTTTTTAGAAGAGAAATGCGCGAGTCATTATAACAATGTAAATGAACTGCAATAGGCTCAAAAGTACCTTCTAAAAGATTAAAATAGGGAAGTGCTTTTCCCGAACTATCAGGATAAAAGCCTAAATGTTGTGTAAGATTAAGTAGAAAAAGTAAATGAAAGTTGGCGATATCTGTACTTGTATCTAGCCAAATAGTAGCACTTTCTAAAAATTGAAACAAAGAGATATTCTCTTCTTCTTCCTGTATAGAGTTTCGTAATATTTCAGAAAGGAATAACACAATAGATGACTTTACTACATCTGTATGTAAAGATTGAAAGTGATATCTAATTTTAGCTTCTCGTAAGGATTCTAGGGTGCCTTTATCTTTGTGGTTTGCTTCTAACTCTAGATGAGTGAGAGGTTGGAATAAAGAAGCGCGTAGTTTTCCTTTTTTTGATTTTAAGATATTGCGTAACAAATACGATTTTAAACCAGAGGATTGGGTAAAACACTTAACAATGAGGTCTGCTTCTCTATATTTTAAGGAAGAAATGACAATTGCTTTTGTTTTAACAAGCATTATCGTATAATCATAAGTTTGGCAATCTGAGTTTCTACAGCTTGAGGTCCCGTAATAAGAATAAAATAGACTCCAGATGCAACTCTATGTCTCCCAAAAGCTGTAGTGTCCCAAGAGATGCTTCCGCCAGTAGTAGTTTCTTCGTGTACTAGATTCCCAACAACATCTGTAATTTTTACATTTGTATTAGCCGTTAAGTTCTCTACCCTTATATTTCCATTAAATCCGGGACGTACCGGATTGGGAAATACAATAACATTTTCTAGGTCTTCTGCAGGAGCCGTTTCTTCGCCTTGAAAAGCAACCAGGCCTCTTAAGGTTCCAAAATAAACGGTACCTGACTCTTCATCTATTGCTATATCTTGAACATTGTTAGAGGGTAGCGGAGAGTTTAAAGTAGTAAAGTGTTGTAAAGTCTCTTGCCCATTAGGAGAAAATTGAAAAACACCAGAGTCTGTTGTAGCAACCCACTTATTATTAGCCCCATCTACTAAAATATCTGTGACTACTTGATCATTTAATAATTCTTGCGGAATATCATCTTGTAAGATTATGATAGCGTTTGTACTTGTTTGACCTTCTTCAAAAATAGAAGCTGGAGAAAAAAGTATGCGTAAACCTCTTCGAGTACCTATCCATAAAGTCCCGTTACGGTCAAATTCTAATGCTCTAATATCATCTATAGGTAGATTTGCTGCGCCATCTTCACCAAAAAGGCGAGCCGCTTGGCCTGTATCAGGGTCATATCCTATAATACCACTATCACTTGTCCCCAAATATATCTTTCCATCAGGAGCAACGACAATATCATCACTTCCAAGTTCATCAGTTGGCTCGGCAAGTACATCCTCAAGACTAATAGAGGTAAATTGACCGCTTGGAGAAAGTCTATGTATTGTATTTAAACCGCGAGCATTAGCTATCCAAAGATTCCCTTCTCTATCAAAAGCAGTACTGTTTATCCTAGTATCATCCGTAGTAGTGGGGACAGGGTCAAAAGAGCTATTGTTAGCATCATAACGAATAAGAGGTACATCTTCACTTAATTCGAGTAATCCATCTCTAAAAGAGCTTACAAATACATGGGTTGGGTCGTTAGGGTTAATAGTGATATTGGTTAGATTTCTTGCACCCAATAATTGACCTACAGGGATATTAGTCCACCTTGATCCAGAAAATTTGCTAATTCCTTGTATTTTTAGCGGGAATGGATTGTAAGTAACCGTATAATCACCAAAAGCAGCATATACTGACCCAGGTGAGGCGTCTAGACTGAAAATATTATTTTCTAAAGGACCGTTGGGAAGTAATCTGTTAATTTGAGTATTATCATTTAATGAAATGCTGGCTATACCCGACCTGCTAGTTGCTAGATATAAAATATTGTTCTCGATAATCGAAGAAGTAAAGTTGCCACTAAAACCTTCTAATTCACTAAAAGAAGATAGTAGAGTTCCGTTTGTATCATACACTTGAGCACTTGAAGGAGATGTAATACTCAAGAATTCTTCATTCGCTTCTAAATCCGTAATTTCTTCAGAAAATTCTAGAAAAGGAACAAAATTAGACCCATCACTAGAACGTAGTACCTGATTTCCTGAAGTCAAAAATAAAGTATTGTTTAGAGGAGTAATCCCTTGAAAAGTGCCGTTAAAAACAGTAGTCCAATTATTAAAATCAATAATATTAGGATCACTTACAATTGCTCTTCGTAGATCTCCTTCTGTACTGGAAGCATAAATAAACTCCTCTTGAACTGCTGTTTGAGTGACATTAATTTGCCCTCCGTTGTCTCCTATAAAATACGTGTCATCAAACTCTAATCTAGCTAAATCATAAAGTGTGATTCCAAAGCCTGTAGAGATATATGCAAAACCATTAAACTCATTAAAATGATTTATGCGTTTACTATCTGGAGAAATAGCGGGTCTATTAAAAATGTCTATAACTGTAATTATGTTAGAATTATTTCCGACAACGACATCCATTATTCCATTTTCATAACCAATGAGTAGAGTATTAAAGGATTCACTAAAATGAATGGCAGAAATTATGTTTCCAGAAAGACCGTTAACCGTTGAAAGTGTTGTAATAGTTCCGTTTAGAGTTGAAAATATAAAAACAGCATTTTCTGATGCACCATAAATATTCCCATTACCTTCTACAACATCCCTAACTTGATTATATGAAAAGTGCCCCACCCAATCTGAAGTAAAATCTTGTGCCCAGTTACTAGGAGTATAAACCCAGATAAAGATGAGTATAACTATGTTTTTAAGAAAATTCATATGCTCTTATACAACCTATTAAATGTACAATTATTGTCTTGTTCCAGAAAGTATGATAAATACTATTTTTGTGATGTAATATGCTTTAATAAAAAAGGCAATCCGAAGATTGCCTTTTTTATTAAAATATTCTATGAATTATACTACTCCTTGAGCAAGCATAGCGTCTGCTACTTTCACAAACCCAGCAATATTAGCCCCTTGAACATAATCAACAAAACCATCTTCTTGAGTACCATACTCTACACAAGCTGCGTGTATATCTAGCATGATTGCATGTAGTTTTTCGTCTACTTCTTTTGCTGTCCAGTTAAAGCGTAGGCTGTTTTGAGACATTTCTAATCCAGAAGTAGAAACCCCTCCTGCGTTAGAAGCTTTTCCTGGAGCAAATAATATTTTTGCTTTTTGAAAAACAGTAATTGCATCTGGAGTAGAAGGCATATTAGCCCCTTCACCTACACAGATACATCCGTTAGCTATTAATGTCTCTGCGTGAGATGCATCCAATTCATTTTGAGTAGCACAAGGAAGTGCTATATCACATGGGGTTCCCCAAGGTTTTTGACCTTCGTGATACTCAGCATTAGGATATTGAGATACATATTCTTTAATACGCCCTCTTTTTACATTTTTAAGATTCATAACATAAGCAAGCTTATCTTCATCTATTCCATCTTTGTCATAAATATACCCTCCAGAATCAGATAGAGTAACTACTTTACCTCCAAGTTCTGTTACTTTTTGCGTGGCGTACTGCGCAACATTTCCAGAACCAGAAACTAATACAGTCTTTCCTTTTATTTCTTCTCCTCTAGTTTTAAGCATGCTTTGTGCAAAGTATACATTTCCGTAACCCGTAGCTTCTGGACGTATTAAAGAACCTCCATATGCCATACCTTTTCCTGTAAGTACTCCGGTAAACTCATTACGAAGACGCTTATACTGCCCATACATAAATCCTATTTCTCTACCTCCTACACCTATATCTCCAGCAGGAACATCTGTATTTGCACCTATGTGACGAGAAAGTTCTGTCATAAAGCTTTGACAAAAACGCATTACTTCTGCATCAGACTTTCCTTTTGGGTTAAAATTAGAACCACCTTTTCCTCCACCCATTGGTAGCGTAGTTAAGCTGTTTTTAAATACTTGCTCAAATCCTAGGAATTTGAGGATACTTAAGTTTACAGAAGGGTGGAAACGTAATCCTCCCTTATATGGCCCGATAGCACTATTAAATTGAACACGATATCCTTTGTTAACTTGGATATCTCCATTATCATCAGTCCAAGCTACTCTAAATTGAATTACGCGTTCTGGCTCTACCATACGCTCCAAAAGCATCTTGTTTTGATATTTAGGGTTTTTTTCTATAAAAGGAATAACCGTTTCTGCAACCTCATGTACAGCTTGCATGAATTCAGACTCATTAGGGTTGTTTTGAGCAACTTGATCAACGAATTTTTTAATTGTATCGGACATCTTTATATCTATTGTTTTAGGATAAAAAACTAATTTAATGTAATGCAAATATAAGGCATCCTAAAAATGAAGGCTATATTTTTTATAAATTTTAATATTAGTTAGAGGCTCTATTATTTTGCTATCTCTTTTGTTTTGTTATATTTGTTATAATACAGTTTAATTTTTTGTATGAAAATCAGACATCTCTTTTTAGTATTGTGCTTTATATCCTTAACTCATAGCGAGTCTAAGGCACAGCTTGGGTTTACTCATGAAGTAGGTGTTATTGCGGGACCTGTTGCTTTTCAATCAGATTTTGGCGAGCGCTCAGATTTTGAAACAAATAAAGGGAATGTAGGTTTTGGAGTTGGTTTAGTTCACTATATAAACTTCGCGTACCGTTCAGATTGTAATTGTTATTCTAAAGACACTTATTGGAACGATCATTTCAAAATTCGTAATGAAATTGATTATCACGTAACTAATTTAGATAATTTTGGTCCAGAAGCAAGCGATAATGATTTTGGGGGTTTACGTTTGCGTAGTCAAGAATCAAGAACAGAGGTTTTTGAGTTAGGAACACATTTAGAATATTTTCCTTTGAGTATTCGTGATTTCCAGGCGAATTCATACAAATTAGCACCTTTTGTAAGTTTTGGGGTGCATTATGTGTCCTTTAATCCACAGTCTAGAACTTTATTAAGAGCAGATGGCGATATCTTTGGAGATGTTTTAAATCCTTTCACTGTAGATGATCCTACAGATGTTGGCCCAGCACTTATTCCGGCTTTTGGCGTAGGAGAAGGACTTAATGGCACTGGACTAGACGATCGTCCTGGCGAGACTTGGGCAATTACTTGGAGTACGGGTGTTCGTTATAAGTTAAGCACTTTAAGCGATCTTGTTGTAGCTGCAAGATGGCATTTTTATACATCAAACTGGGTAGATGGATTAAATCCAGACCCTAGACCCTCTAATCGAGCAAACGATTGGATATTTTGGTTAAATGTAGGGTATATATATTATTTATAATACCTCTGTATTTAACTAGAAGATATAAAACAATTCCTCAGTAATAATTCATAAGGAGATTGTTAGTTTATATAAGGGCTTGTTCTAAATCCTCAAGAAGATCTTGAATATCTTCTATTCCCACGCTCAATCTAATTAATGAATCTGTGATTCCTATTTTATGTCTATCTTCTTTAGGAATAGACGCATGGGTCATAGTTGCAGGATGTCCTGCAAGAGACTCTACTCCTCCTAAGCTTTCTGCAAGGGTAAATATTTTGAGTTTTTTCACCACTTTAACGGCTCCTTCTAAAGTATCGTCTATAGTACTAAATGAAATCATCCCTCCATAATCGCTCATTTGTTCTTTTGCGATATCATGATTAGGATGATCTTTAAAACCAGGCCAATATACCTTATCTACTTTAGGGTGATTTTTTAAAAATTCGGCAATTTTTTTCCCGTTTTCACAGTGGCGTTGCATACGTACATGAAGCGTCTTAATTCCGCGCAAAGCGAGAAAACTATCTTGAGGCCCACAGATAGCTCCGCTAGCATTCTGGATAAAATATAAACGCTGCGCTAAGTCCTTATCTCTTACTATTAAAGCTCCCATAACTAGATCGCTATGCCCTCCTAAGTATTTTGTAGCACTGTGCATAACAATGTCTGCCCCTAGCTCTAAAGGGCGCTGTAAATAAGGAGTTGCAAAAGTATTATCTACTGCTAGTAATAAATTGTGTTTTTGAGTACTACGAGCAATTGCTTTTATATCTATAATATTCATCATTGGATTGGTAGGGGTTTCAATCCAAATGAGTTTTGTGCTTTGAGTTATATACTTCTCTATATTTGTGGTATCATCTAGGGATATAAACTTAAATGAAATTCCAAAATTTGCAAATACTTTGGTAAACAACCGATAGGTACCTCCATATAAGTCTGTAGTAGTAATAACTTCATCTCCTGGTTTTAGTAATTTTATTACCGCATCTATTGCAGCAAGACCAGATCCAAAAGCCATTGCATAGTTACCATTTTCTACACTAGCAAAAGCATTTTCTAATGCGTGTCGTGTAGGGTTACTCGCCCTGCTATATTCATATCCTTTATGCTCTCCAGGGGCAGATTGTGCGTAGGTGCTTGTTTGATAGATAGGAGGCATTATAGCTCCATATGCTTTATCAGGTTCTTGACCACCGTGTATTGTTTTGGTATTAAATTTCATAATACTAATAATTTGCAAAGTTTATGTTTTTCAATTTAGGCTGAGGTATAACCGTGAGGTAAAGGCAATGATTTAATAGTATTACCTTTGTTTTTCAGTAAAGATAAGAAAGTTAATTAGCTTGTTTTAAATAGTAAGAAATATAGGCTATGTATGACAATTTTAATCTCTGATTTTGAGTTAAAAGAGCAGGGGTTTTGTAAGTAAAGTATATTTATATCGCCTTAAGAAAAAAGCCATGTTATGAGCAAGACGTTTGTTATAGGAGATTTACACGGAGGATTATTAGGATTGCAACAGGTTTTAGATAAAGCTCCTATTAAACCAGAAGACACACTTGTTTTTCTAGGAGACTACGTAGATGGGTGGGGTGATAGTACTGCTACAGTGAGTTTTTTAATAAGGCTTTCGCGAAAGCAAAATTGTATTTTTATAAGAGGAAATCACGATGATTTAGTGCATCAATATCTTCTAGGAAAAGAACTGAATGAAAATTGGATAAAACATGGTGGTCAATCTTCTAAGGATGGATATGCTGTTTTACCCGAGGAAGAAATAAAAGAACACATCCGTTTTTATGAATCTCTTCAAGATTATCATATAGATAGTGCTAATAGAATGTATTGTCATGCAGGTTTTCAAAATCAAAATGGGCCTCAGGCAGAGTGGTATAGCACTGCTTTTTATTGGGATCGCACTTTGTGGGAAATGGTGTGTGCTATGGATCCTGCTTTGCAACCAGGAGACATTCATTACCCTAAGAGACTTTCTTTATTTTCAGAAATTTACATAGGACACACTCCTGTTACTAAAATAGGAGCAACAACTCCCACGCAACGTGTTAATGTCTGGAATATAGACACAGGTGCTGCGTTTAAAGGAAGAGTCTCTATTATAGATGTATATACTAAAGAATACTGGCAGAGTGCTCCTGTATGGTCATTGTATCCTCAAGAAAAAGGGAGAAATCTAATGTCGTATAATGAAACACATAATCCTAGGGCTATTGAGTAGGTATTTACTCTATAAGAAATTGTGTTGCTAAGATATCACCTGTATATCCGTTAGGGTTTGCACTTCCATCAGGATTAGGTTCCCATCTAAATAGTATTTGATCACCACCACCACTTTCAAAATACCAAAACTCTACCTCATGTTTGCCTTTAGTTAATGTTATTGTACTAGAAACAGTTGTATTAGCAGTACCTTGTACTATCCAATCATTTATAACTATTACATCATCTACTATCATTCTAGAGCCGTCTCTAGAATTAGATGATATTGTAAATTGGCCTGTTTCCACAACGTCTAATGTGCCTTTATACACTATGATAAAATGATCTCCGGCGGGACGCATTTCTGGGTGAGGTGCATCTCCATCAAGATCTACAGAGCCACCATTACCATTATGAGTTAAAAATAAGGGACCTGTATACAAACCAGATAATACAGGAACACCTATTACATTTCCATTAGCTCGAACAAAAGTTGTTAAATTTCTAGTGTCTACAACATTTATACCCGGTGTGCCAGTGACATTGATATTATCAAAAGGGTGCCATGTATAAAATTGAAGGCCTGTTGTAGGGGCTTCACGAGGAGGAACCTCTACAATGTCTCCATCTGCCTCTACGCCTAGTAGATATTCTGGAGTACCTAGGTGAAGATTAGTCCCATACTCAGAAAACCGTATATTACCTCCATCTACATCCAGTTTTGCTTGAGGTGTAGTGGTGCCTATACCCACCTGTGCCGTAACTTCCGTGAAGCTGTATATCGTAATAACTAATAAAAAATAAACCTTGTTTCCCATAACTTGCTCATAATAATGTGACTAATTATATAAAAAACAAATCATTTTTTTGAGATAACATAACCGCTTATTCTTACTCTATAAGAAACTGTGTTGCTTGAATGGCATCATTAGGCGTATACCCGTCCGGATTAGGACCCCAAAAAAAACGAACACGATCTGCTCCTCTATTTTCATAGTACCAAAATTCTACTTCATGCTTTCCCCTA
>CAZJRA010000007.1:0-14645 GCA_964548335.1 uncultured Flavobacteriaceae bacterium
TAACCCATTCAAAACTCAAATCTGCAAGGTTTTGATTAGAAGGAGTAGCATCAAGAGCGATAGCAATCTCAAAACAGGTACTGATATTATCACCTAAATCTAAATCTATTGCCGAAAAATCTACAATCACTTCATCAGAAAATGTGCAATTTTCAGATATTAGAACTTCTACAACGTATGTGCCTGAAGCATTAACATCTAAACTGTTATTTGTTTCTCCAGCTATTACATTTCCATCCATAAACCATGAAAAAGTTGCATCATCTGGTAATGGGGGTAATGTTAGTGTGACTTCTCCACCGCATTGTTCTATGTCTTCACCTAAATCAACATCTGCGCTAATAAATTCAATTAGGATTTCATCATCGCTTATACAACCTCCTGCTAGAACTATTTCTACACTATATGTTCCTGTTTCTGTTACGTCCAAAGTAGGATTGGTTTCCCCAGAAATCACAGAACCATCAACACTCCAAGTATACGAGATGGCATCTGCTATTGTTGCGTCTAAAGTACGAATATCGCCTTGACACACACCGTTTCCTGCTTCAATTAAAAGATCTCTTCCTAGTCTTCCTCCTCCAATGTCAAAACTCCCTCCTTCAAGAAAAACGGTCATGTTAAAAAGTTCATCGGCGTCGTCTGCAACAACTAATTTTATGGTGTAAGAAGTTCCTGGAATTACGTCAGAACTAGCCGTGAGAGGAACCGTTTGTCCATCCATGCGTATAGGTGATAAATCACGATCTATGGTAATAACACCAGGGTCAATAGGAATGGTAGGTTGAAAATTGTACTGACCAAAAAACTCTTCGTTTATTGCATCACAACCTAGTACAAAGTCATCTGGATTTTCCGGCACTCTAGGGTGTATGTCTGTAACTCTAATAGGAATATCTGTGTTAGGTAGAACAGCTAAATTTACTGTTTCATTCGTAGTGTTGTTTGTTAAAAGAAAGGCAAATGCATCAGAGAAATCACACTCAAAGCCTAGAGTGTACTCTTCAGATGCCATAATAAAGTTAAAGCTAATTTGATTTACACTAGGGACGAAATCAAATTGAATAAAAGAAGCGTCATTAGAGCTATTTGGGTTGAGGCCAACAGCCGCTTCAAGATCATTATCTCCACTCCATCCTCCACTATTTGCGGCACTTGCAAATTCTGCCCCATTAGGACCAGGTACTTCATCACTACTTCCGGTAGTTAATAATATCCCTTCATCAAAAGGGAAACCAGAACCATTAGCGTTAAAAGATGCAATGCCATTGTTAGGATTTCCATCGTCAATCCCAGTAAATGAAGTGAAATTTGAAGTCTCTATACACGTAGAAGAGATTAATACATCTTGTATTAATTCTTGGGTAGATAAACTTGTATCAACTGTTATCTGTGCAAAAGATGAAATCGAAATAAGGACTAGAAATAAAGTGCTTATCGATTTTTTTAAATTAGGCATTGTAATTATATTATTTGCTAATAGGGTAATTTTATATAATCGGTGAAATGAAATACCGATTCAATAACAAACTTCATAAAATAAATCTCCAGCGAAACAAGGAGATTTGCAAATCTATATATAATTTTTTAGATATAACATATAGAATATCGTTTAGCGTGTTAAAATCCTAATTTTTCTATTTAACAGTGTTGATTTTAAAAGTTATATACACTGGAAAGTGATCGCTATATCCGCCTAAATACCTTTTGCCAGCATACGTTCTAAAAGGGTTTCCTTTAAATTTCCCAGCAAAGGCTGTGAGGTATTTTTCATTATATATATTAGAATGCAAGTATTTAAAATTATTTTGATGTATGCGCATAAAATTGGTAGATAAAATTATTTGATCAAATAAGTACCACTCAAAATTATGGTTAAGACTCCCTTCATACTTGGTATTAAGAAACACCATAGGGTTGTATAAGTCTTTTTGCACTAGATGTTCTTTTATACTTTCATCATAAGGCCCGTCATTAAAATCTCCTAAAACCATAATTCGCGCATCTTCATTCTCTGCGCGTATGGCTTCTATAATTTTTCTGTTTTCTTGGGCTGCTTTAATACGTTTTTGAGAAGTTTCATTAGCACCTTTTCTTCTAGAGGGCCAATGATTTACAAGGAGATGAACTTTCTCTCCTAAAAGTTCGCCTGTTACAAGTAATATGTCACGGGTATAATCACGTTCTCCTGTTTTGGTTTCCAGCCATACTGTTTTTGTAATAGCAGTACTTACGGTAAAATAGTCTTTTCTGTAAAGGAGGCCAACGTCGATTCCACGTTCATCAGGAGAGTCAAAATGTACGACTCCATAATTGTATTTGTCTAATGATTTTACCTTAATGAGGTCTTCTAAAACAGTTTTATTCTCCACTTCAGCTACACCTAGTAAGGCAGGCGGTTCTCCTGTTTCCTTTTTGCCTATTTTAGATATTACTTTGCCTAGTTTTTTAAGCTTTTTAGTATACCGTTTCTCATCCCACTGCTTAAAACCAGTAGGGGTGAAATCATCGTCTAATTTGATAGGATCATTTTTGGTGTCAAAGAGGTTTTCTAAATTGTAAAAACCTACAACTACCTTTTTAGAGGTAGAAGGGGTGTCTTTGTTTTTTTCAGCGGTTGCTTTCGCGAAAGCGGAATCACTCATAGATTATATTTTAAAGTTCTAATGTACAGAATAAAAGTGTTTTTTGAGCGTAGTAAGATTTTGAATGGTACAATCAATATTTTCATTAGTTACTTAACTTCTAGAGTTGTTTGTACGGTAGTAGTATTACCGCCTCCGCCATCCAAAGTAAGAGTGAAACTCCCTTTAGGTAAGTAATAGTTGCCATTCTTCGCTTTCTGAATATTTAACTCGCTATTAGATTTTTCAAGAATTTTTTTACCTTTTTCTGTTATAGTTACATCATAGGTGATGATTCCTAATCCATTGTTTGGTATGATTGGAACTCGTTGTAATTCATGCCCATCAGTATCTTTAATAACTAATGAGAATTTACCTGCATATTTTGTGAAATAAGGTACTTTAATTTTAGGTTCGAATGGATCTGCCCAAGCGTTATAGTTATTGCCCCATCGTCTAGAATGATTTATAGATGCAGTCTCCAAGAATTGTACACTTTCTCCTTTTTGTATAGACTGTATGGGGGTGATGTCTGTTTTATAGATACTTCTCCCATGCGTTCCTAATAACAAATGGTTTTCTCTTTTTTGAATTTTCATATCGTGAATAGCCACTGCGGGAAGCCCTTCTCCAAAAGAGTGATAGCTTTCTCCTTTATCCATACTCACGTAAGCCCCATTATCGGTGCCTACATAAATAATATCCTCTTTTTTCGGGTCTTCTATAATTACATTTACAGGTGACATTGGGATGTTTCCAGAAATCTTTATCCAAGTCTTTCCATAGTCATCAGATTTGTATATGTATACTCCAAAGTTGTCAAAACGGTATCCATTAAGGGTTACGTATACACGTTCTTTTTTATGCTCACTAGCAACCACACGACTTACCCATAAGTCATTAGGAAGCCCTGCGCTTATGTCTATCCAATCTGCTCCGCCATTTTTTGTGAGTTGTACTTTTCCATCATCACTACCTGTATAGATAAGGCCAAACTGATATGGAGATTCACTTATTGTAGTAAGTGTTCCATAACCTACATTACCCTTTTTAGTTCCTTGTGTTAGATCAGGGCTTATCGCTTGCCAATCGTCCCCTTGGTTCATAGATCTCATTAACTTGTTTCCTCCTAAATAGAGGATATCTTGATTGTGAGCGCTCAATAGGATAGGAGTTTGCCAATTATAGCGATAGGGTTTTTCTCCTAACTCGTGCTTAATGTTAAAATATTTTGAGTCATTAGTATCTCTGTTTATTCTAAAATAATTTCCATACTGATATCCTGTATATACTATGTTAGGATTGCGATTGTCTATTTGTATCTGCATACCATCTCCTCCCATAAGGCTCTTCCAAGGATAGTGTCCTTCTTGATGCCATCTCTTGTTTTCTGAAGCATTGTTTGCTCCTACCCAAACACCATTGTCTTGTAATCCGCCATATACATTATAAGGTTCTTGATTGTCTACTTGGATACTATAAAATTGTCCTACACTCTCGCTATTACATTTTATCCAGTTTTCTCCATCGTCGTAGGTGATATTTACCCCTCCGTCATTACCATTAATAAGATGCTTTTCGTTTTTAGGGTTGACCCATAAGGCGTGATGATCTGCGTGTACATTTTCTGCACTTATGCTAGTAAATGTTTTTCCTCCATCTTTAGATTTTAAGATAGGTACTCCGTAAATGTATATATCTTTACTGTCTTGTGGGTTTACATTAATCTCTCCAAAATAATACCCATAGCTAGAGTAAAGGTCATCTAGATAGCCTTCGTGTGTTTTGTTCCAAGTCTTACCTCCATCATCAGAGCGGTACACTTCGGCTCCTACGACTGGGGTGTCAAAAGCTGGGGTGTTTGATGTGTCTAAATACGCTGAAATATCGTTTGGTACAATACTTCCTTCTTGCACCATCACTTTTACACTCTCTGCCTGATATTTTTCTTGAAAATTATGCTTCTTTAAAAAAGCATTAAGCTTCTCATTATCTAAAGCAAGAAAACGCTCGCGAGACATTTCTTTAAAAGAATCTTTTGTTAGATCAGGTTTTTCTTTAGTCTTTTTTTTGTCTGCCTTTCGGCGAAACTGACTATCGTGTATCGCATATACTGTGTTTTTATCATATACAGCTAGTCCTATGCGACCTACGCCGTCCCCAGATAAAAAGTTTTCTAATTGTATCCAAGAGCTTCCTCCATCGGTGCTTTTGTAAATTCCAGAGCCTACACCAGAACCTTTAAAGTCCCATGCTTTTCGGCTTCTATCCCAAGACGAAGCATACATTAAATTAAAATTGGCAGAATCGTGATCTATATCTATAATTCCACTTTGGGAGTTTACAAACAAGGTTTTTGTCCAAGTTTTACCGCCATCTATGGTTTTGTACACTCCTCGTTCTTCGTTGTGGGAATATAGGTGACCTGTAACACCTACAACTACTTCATTGGGGTTGTTTGGGTTTATTAGGATACGTCCTATGTGATGAGAATCGGGCAAGCCTACGTTTTGCCAAGTTTCTCCTTTGTCTGTAGATTTTAAAATCCCTATTCCTGCATAACTAGATCTAGAAGAGTTGTTTTCTCCCGTTCCTACCCAGATAGCACCGCTTTTCCAATCTACAGCAACTTCGCCTACGTTTTGCGTGGGTGCATTATCCATAACGGGTGTAAAAGTTGTTCCGTTATTATTTGTATACCAGAGCCCTCCACTAGCATATCCTACATAAAACTCAGAAGGCATTTCTGGATTTACCGCAAGATCTACCACACGACCACTCATTACAGAAGGGCCTATATTTTCAAAGGGTAAATTCTTTACAAGGGAGTTTTGAATCGCAGTTTCTTTTTCAATAACAGCTTGTTGCTGTAGGTTAACAGGAGTTGCAAATTGTTGTGAGTATGCTTTCGCGAAAGCAAAAACAGCCACACCTGCTGTTAAGAGAATTCTGAATGTCATATATGAAGTATTATTAAGGGCTTGAAAATACGCAGAAGTGCGATGCTTGCCAAATCGTTTGTGGAAGTTTAACAGCTCAGGTGTAAAAACCCAATCAATTCCTTAATTTTGAATAAAATCTTAAATACTATGAAATACCATCCTATAGACAACTCTCTTTTTATAAAAAACCGTAAAAACTTTGCGTCTCAAATGAGGCCTAACAGCCTTGCTGTTTTTAACAGTAACGATACCTATCCTGTTAGTGCAGATAGTACGCTACCTTTTGAGCAACATCGCGATATTTTTTATCTAAGTGGCGTAGACCAAGAGGAAAGTATCTTAGTACTATTTCCAGATTGTCCTAAAGAAAAGTATCGTGAGATTTTATTTTTAAAGGAGACCAATGAGCATATTGCTGTTTGGGAAGGTGAGAAGCTTACAAAAGAAGCTGCCTTTAAAAGAACAGGAGTTAAAACTGTTTTTTGGTTGCAGGATCTTGAAAAAATATTTGGCGAACTCATGAGTTATGCAGATACTGTGTATGTAAATACAAATGAGCATTACAGAGCAGCTGTAGATACAGAAACGCGTGAAGATCGTTTTACAAAATGGTGGAAAGCTAAGTATCCAGCTCATAGTGTTGCAAAGAGCAATCCTATTTTACAGCGTTTGCGTTCTGTAAAAGATACGATAGAAATAGATTTAATACAGCAGGCTTGTGATATTACAAATAAAGGATTTAGACGTGTATTAGGATTTGTGCAACCAGGTGTTTGGGAATACGAGATAGAGGCAGAATATATGCATGAGTTCTTACGTAATCGTGCTAAGAAGTTTGCATACACTCCTATTATTGCTTCTGGTAATAATGCAAATGTGCTACACTATATAGAGAATAACCAACAGTGTAAAGACGGTGACCTTATCCTTATGGATGTAGGGGCACAGTATGCAAATTATGCGAGTGATATGAGCCGTACGATACCTGTGAGCGGAAGATTTACCAAAAGGCAAAAAGAGGTTTATAACGCGGTTCTTAATGTAAAAGATGAGGCTACAAAAATGCTAGTACCTGGGGCTTTATGGGAAGAATATCATAAAGAAGTAGGAAAGCTTATGACTTCTGAGCTGTTAGGTTTAGGTCTTATTGACAAGGCAGATGTACAAAACGAAAACCCAGATTGGCCCGCATATAAAAAGTACTTTATGCACGGGACTAGTCATCATATGGGGCTAGACACTCATGACTATGGATTATTACACGAACCTATGCAAGAGAATATGGTCTTTACTGTGGAACCAGGGATTTATATTCCAGATGAAGGTTTCGGGATTAGACTAGAAGATGATGTGGTGATTCAAAAGAGTGGAGCGCCTTTTAACTTAATGCGTGATATACCTATTACGGTAGAGGAGATAGAAGACCTTATGAATTCTTAAAAGCTTGCTTTCGCGAAAGCAAAAAATACAAAAGCCCGACTTCTAACAGAAATCGGGCTTTTATTATTTAAAATAAGATTTTATCCTACTTGTGCTTCTTCTTGAAACATATATTGTTGTAATAACTGTAAAGCACGTTTTTTATCTTCTGTAGCAACTAATAATGAGATGTTATGGTCACTTCCTCCGTAAGAAATCATACGTACTTGCACGTCTCGTAGTATTTGAAATAACTGAGGGGTTTGCATATCTCTATTTACGGCTTCACCTACAAGACAAATAATACTTTGCTCTTGGTCGATACTCACTTGAGAAAATACAGAAAGTTCTTTATTAATAACATCTAGGTATGTTTCATTATCTATAGTAAGTGATATGGCTATTTCAGAAGTAGTAATCATATCAATAGAGGTTTCGTATCTCGCAAAAATATCAAACACTTTACTTAAGAATCCGTGGGACTGTAGCATTCTTCCCGATTTGATTTTTATAGCAGTGATACCATCTTTTGCGGCAATCGCTTTCACACCTTTTCCTTCTGGGTTATGGGTAACTAAAGTACCCATAGCATCAGGAATCATCGTGTTTTTTAAACGTAAAGGTATTTTTTGCTCTCTAAGCGGTTGTACCGTTTGTGGGTGGAGAATCTTAGCCCCAAAATAAGCTAACTCTGCAGCTTCATCATATGATAATACAGGTAAAGCAGTAGTTTTCTCTACAAATCGAGGGTCGTTATTGTGAAAACCATCTATATCTGTCCATATTTGTACTTCTGTTGCAGCAATAGCAGCGCCAATAATAGTGGCTGTATAGTCACTACCTCCTCGTTGTAAATTAGCTACCTCTCCTCCAAAATTTCTACAAATAAAACCTTGTGTGATATAGATAGTAGGAGCCGTATCCTGATTAATTAGGTTACCTATATGCTGTCTTATATAATAATTGTCGGGCTCATTATTCGTGTCAATACGCATAAACTCAAGAGCAGGTAGAAGTCTTGCTTGTAGTCCTTCTTGCTTTAAAAAATTACAGAAGATATAAGTAGATAATAGTTCTCCCTGAGCAACAAGAGTGTCTTCTACAACTTGAGCATAGGCTTCTTTACGAACTAATCTATCTATATCTGCAAATATTGTATTTACATATTCTGCAACGGTAGTTCTAATAGTTGTGTCAGTAAATAATGTATTTACTACATCCTTATACTGTGATTGTAAATCATTGTATATAGTAGTAAATCTATCATAATCTTCTAGGCGTGCGCAATCTGCTATTTGCGTTAGGGTGTTTGTTGTTCCAGACATAGCAGATAATACAACAATCTTAGGCTGTGGCGTATCTATAATATGTCTTACAGCGGTCATATTCTCTACAGACCCTACAGAAGTTCCTCCAAATTTTAGTACTTGCATAAATTATTTTTTGTCAAAACTATTTTGTTTACAGTCATTCTCTATAAATATTACTAATTTTGACCAATAACACACTTTTTGTATATTATATAACATTTTGAAAACTATAGCTAATTGTATTTCAGAGATTGTTGCAAATAAGCCCTATCTAGAAGAAGTACTATCTCTTAAAATAATTAATTACTCTGCATTAGCAGAACATTTGAACCCTCTAGTAGAGCAAATGTTAGGAAAGCCTATAAAAAGCGGCGCTATTCTTATGGCTTTACGACGTTATTCACCTCCTACAGATACTAAAAAATCTATGAGATTACAGGAGGTGCTTTCTTCTTTAGGGGATATTACGGTGCGTTCTAAGTTGATTGTATTTACTTTTCAAAACTCAGTAACGCTTATTAAAAATCATGCTGCTCTTTTGGGTTCTGTAGGTCAAAACCCTCAAGTATTTTATACTTTCTCAAGAGGTATCCATGAGAGTACGTTAATTATTTCGTCTAGTGAAAAGGAGAATATTGAAGAATACTTTAAGGGGGAGGTGATTTTGGGTTCCCAAAAAAATCTGTCAGCTATAAGTATACATTTACCTAAAGGCAATAATACAGTAGCAGGGTTATATTATCAGATATTTAAGAGACTTGCTTGGGAGGGTATTGCTTTAAGTGAACTTATTTCTACAACCAATGAGTTTATTGTTTTAGTAGAAGACCACCTTGTAGATAGAGCGTTTTCTATTATAAAAAAGCTACATAGTTAGATGTACACGATAACGTATAAAGTATGCTAACTACTCATAAAGGGATTCCTGTCTATTATACAGATAATGGCGAAGGCAACGTATTAATATTACTTCACGGGTTTCTTGAAAATAGTACTATGTGGGAGTCTTTTATTCCAGATCTCTCCAAAACCCATCGTGTTATTTGTATAGATAGTTTAGGCCATGGCAAGACTGCGTGTACAGGTTACATTCATACCATGGAGGAGATGGCAGCGGCGGTACATGCCGTGTTGGTAGATTTGCAGATAGACTCTGTTACTATTGTAGGTCATAGCATGGGAGGGTATGTAGGTTGTGCTTTCGCGAAAGCGTACCGCCAAAAAATAAATGCACTTTGCTTACTCAATTCAACTCCTTTTTCAGATAGTCCAGAAAGGAAGTTAATAAGAGTACGCGCTAATAAAATGGCAAAAGAAAACTACAGTCAGTTGGTGCGTATGTCCTTTATGAATTTGTTTAATGCAACAACGAGAAAAGATTTTGAAAACGAAATAAAACAAGGCCTTGAAGAAGCCTTGAAAACTCCTGTTCAAGGATATATTGCAGGAAATTCTGGGATGTCATTACGAGAAGAGAGTACTACATTATGGGAAGAAGGAAGCTTTTACAAGGCATTATTGCTAGGTGAAGATGATTGGATGATTGATAGTGACGCTCATAAAGCAGCCTTCGAAGAACACTCAGATTACTTCAAAATTATTCCTGGCGGGCATATGAGCCATATAGGGCAAGTAGAAATTGTACTCGAACATCTACATGAAATTCTTTCAAATGTTTAGAAGAATAAATCTAAACCCTTCTGACAGACTCACAAAAAAACACCCTTTCTAGTTAATCATCTTTTGATAAAGCGTTCCATCCTCTAGCAATGATAGGAACCTTTGTTGCGGCTCTAGTAACAAGGTTTTTCCCTTCATTTTCGTGTGTCATATGACCTATAACGCTTAGGCTAGGGTTTCCTTTTATCTTAGGGAAGTCTTCTTGCTTAATGGTAAATAAAAGTTCGTAATCTTCTCCTCCGCTTAAGGCAATTGTAGTGCTGTCTATATCAAACTCTTCACATACTTGAATTACTTGCGGGTCTAATGGGATTTTTTCTTCGTATAATTGACATCCTACATTAGATGCTTTGCATAAGTGCAATATCTCCGATGACAATCCATCGCTTATATCTATCATAGCGGTAGGTAGTACCTGAAGCTCTTTTAATATTGCTGTAATATCCTGTCTTGCTTCTGGTTTTAATTGTCGCTCTACAATGTAGGTGTATTGCGCTAAATCGGGTTGGTTATTAGGGTTTGCTTTAAAAACGGCTTTTTCTCTTTCTAGTACTTGAAGGCCCATATACGCCCCTCCTAAATCACCAGAGACAACTAATAAATCATTTTCGCTAGCACCAGAACGCTTTGTAATAGTGTCTAAAGGAGCGTGTCCTAAAGCAGTGATGCTAATTACTAAACCTACGTTAGATGATGTTGTGTCTCCACCTACTAAGTCTACTTTATAATTTTTACATGCTGTATGGATGCCTTCATATAATTCTTCTAATGCTTCTATAGGAAATCTGTTAGAAACAGCTATAGATACTGTAATCTGACTTGCAACTGCGTTCATAGCATATACATCAGATAAATTAACCATTACAGCTTTATATCCTAAATGCTTAAGAGGTACGTAGCTCAGGTCAAAATGAACTCCTTCTATTAATAGGTCTGTTGTTATGACTGTTTGCTCTTCTTTATGATGTGTAATAGCAGCATCATCTCCTATGCCTACGACCGTAGAATCTTGGTTTAGGGTAAATTTTTTAGTAAGGTGGTCTATAAGTCCAAACTCTCCTAATTCTTCTAAGGAAGTACGTGATTGATTTTTATCTTCTAGCATAAGTGCAAAGGTACTAAACAACATTAATGTATATCACTATTTCAAGAATGGAAGAAGTTTCTTTTAGTAAGATGAGGTCTATCTTACCTGTAATAGGGATGTGCTTAAATTAATTGTTAAAACCATATTTTAAGTGTGTTGCATTGTGTAAATTTACGTGCTATAGGTGTATATAACTGCTATAAAAAATGCTTCTCCCTTTTGTTTCTTTCTTTTGTGAAGAGGCTTTTTAGGGATTTCTTTTGTAAAGAAGAATTAATCTTTATGGGCTAAAGAATGTATTTTATCAAGTTTAAATGCCCAATTATAGCCTTTGCAAATTTTTTATAAACAGGGAATTAGCAATATATAACTCACAAAACAGCTTATAATATGAAGATAAAAGCTTTTTCTCTAATCATCATTTTATGTTTAGGCACTTTCCTGTCTTGCACAGATGATGATAATGATGATCTGTCAGGTATTACTCCTCCTGAAGAGATTCCGTCTGAACCTACAAGTAATGAACCCGGTACTACCGGACAAAGAGTTGTATGTGAAAACGGCTTTGCCACTATATATACCTGTCAAAACTACGACCTTATGGCAAGAATCACTATAGATGAATTAGAAGCTACAGGGAATAATGATATTTGGGGGTGGACAAGCCCTTCAAACAGTAGAGAATATGCATTAGTAGGAACTAGGCAATCTACTGTTTTTGTTGATGTGACAGATGCAGAAAATCCAGTAATTGTAGGAAGATTATTAACTGAAACTTCAGAATCTCTTTGGAGAGATATTAAGGTATATAATAATTATGCTTTTGTAGTAAGTGAAGCAGATGATCATGGGATGCAAATTTTTGATTTAAATAGATTGAGTAACCTAGATGGAAGTACTGTTGAAGATTTTGAGGAAGATGCCTTATATACAGGATTTGGCAATGCACACAATATTGTTGTTAACGAAGAGACAGGATATGCATATGCTGTAGGAACGTCTACTTTTGAAGGAGGACCACATTTTGTTAATATTCAAGACCCTTTAAACCCTATTGCGGCAGGAGGGTACGCTATGTCAGATTACACACATGATGCACAAGTTGTAATCTATAACGGTCCAGATACAGAGTATCAAGGACGAGAGATTTTTATAGGGAGTAATGAGAATGAGGTCGTTGTAGTAGATGTTACAGACAAAGAGAACCCTACTTTTATTAGTAATACAGTATATCCTAATATAGGATATACACATCAAGGGTGGTTGTCAGAAGATCAAACAGTTTTTTATGCAAATGATGAGACAGATGAGAGAGATTTTGGGTTAGATGCTAGAACACTTATTTTTGATTTCACAGATTTAGATAACCCGTTTTATGTAGGACCATTTTTTGGAGTTAATCAAGCCATAGATCATAATCTATATGTAAATGGGGATGAGCTCTTTCTTTCTAATTATACTGCGGGGATGCGTGTTGCAGATATTTCTAATAAAACAGCCCCTGTAGATATAGGTTTTTTCGACACCTTTCCTGCAAATGACAATACTTCTTTTGATGGTGTTTGGAGTATCTATCCATACTTTCCAAGCGGGAATATTATCATAAACGATATTGATGGTGGACTTTTTATTGTAAGAAGATCTGGAACCTGATATGAATCAACTATTTTTTAATTCGATAATGTCTGTTATGTTCTTGCCTGCCGGTAAGGAAGTTTCGCGAAAGCGAATACTTCTCTTTTTGCTCCTTATAGTCTCTATAATGATTAGTTGTGGGGAAGATGATTTAGAAGATGAAAATGAGACTACTCCCGTTTCAGAATTATCGGTAACATTTTCAAAAATTTATGGAGGTAGTCATGATGATACTTTTCATGATGTGATAGCAACTGCAGACGGAGGGTTTGCTGCACTTGGGTTTTCGCAAAGTGTAGATGGTGATATTACAGATAATGAAGAGCAAGTAAATGTGTACTGGTTAGTTAAAACAGATGCTAATGGAGATAGTTTGTGGTCTAAAACGTACGGAGGCTCTGACGATGACCGAGCAGAACAACTTATTCAAACTACAGATGGAGGGTTTTTATTAGCAGGATACTCAACGAGTGACGATGGGGATATTTCTCAAAACGCAGGATTTTATGATCACTGGATTGTAAAGTTAGATGCTTCTGGGGAGATACAGTGGGAGCGCAGTTATGGCTTTTCTGGATCAGATCAGTTATTCTCCGTTATTCAAACTGCAGATGGAGGATATTTTACAGGTGGGTTTCTTGAGGTTACTGCATCTGAGGGGGCAGGTAATGATGATGTTAGAAGTGAGAGCAAACCTTTAAATGAAAAGGAAGCATTACATGGGGTAGGAGAGTTTTGGGGGCATAAATTAGATGTAAATGGAGATTTAATGTGGAGGCGTTATTTTGGAGGGACTAATAATGATCGTGTAAACCAAGTAATTGAAGCCCAAGATGGCGGCATCTTAATGATAGGAGCAAGTGAGAGTAATGATTTTGATGTAACAGATTCTCAAGGTAGTTATGATTTTTGGGCTGTGCGATTGGATCAAGAAGGTAATTTAATTTGGGAACAATCCTATGGAGGATCAGAAATAGATATTGCATATTCGGCTGTAACTACTCCTGATGGAGGGTATTTACTTGTAGGAGACACGAGGAGTAATGATTTAGATGTAACTAATCATAGAGGTAGTGCAGATGTATGGTTAGTTAAGATAGACGATCAAGGTAATATGCAATGGGAGAAAACTTTAGGAGGTACTAATTTTGAGAGTGCACGCGATATTGTTCAATATAATGAGGGATATGCTATTACAGGAAGTTCGCGAAGTGTAGATGGTGATTTAACCTCTAATGCTGGTCAAAATGATATTTGGGTAGCCTCTTTGGATGCCAATGTAAATATCATTTCTCAAAAAAGTTTTGGAGGTAATGATCAGGACTTTTCTTACGGAATTACAGCAACTCAAGACGGACTTGTTGTTGCAGGAGAAACACAAAGTAATACAGGTGACTTAGCGACCTCTCAAGGAAGTCAAGACGCCGTAATCATAAAATTACAATAATCATAAAAATGAGTATCATGAAAAAGACACTTTTTATCCTTCTTACTATCATAGCGATAACTGCTTGTAAAGAAGATGAATCACAAACACAAGAACTAGGAACACTCAACCTCACTTTTGAGAATGTTGTAGATGGAGCTCCTTTAAAATTGGGAGATAGTTACAGTAATAAGAGTTTGGAAACGTATATAGTAAGTGAGTTAAAGTACATTGTTTCTAATATTACGCTTACGCGAAAAGATGGTACGCTTCTTATATACCCACAAGATCAAAGTTATTTTTTAATCAATGAAGCAGAACCAAGCTCTCAAAACATCCAATTAGAAGGAATTGAGGCGGGAGATTATACGGCTGTCACTTTTGGGTTTGGAGTAGATCCAACAAAGTATCCTATAGAGTCAGGTACATTAAACTTTATACCTACTGCAGAAGAAGGGGGTATGTTATGGACGTGGTCTGCAGGATATAAATTCATTAAATTAGAAGGAGATTATACAACCC
>CAZJRA010000008.1:0-4972 GCA_964548335.1 uncultured Flavobacteriaceae bacterium
CTTTAAACTTATTGTCATCAAACAATATTTCAAAATACTCTTTACTTCCTACACGTACGTGATATCCATCTTCTGGACTTATGTAAAAATTCTTCTCAAGCTCTTCAGTGTCGACAATCTTACCTGTTGGAGATTTGTACCAAAGTCCTTTTGGAGTGTCTTTTTTATCTTCTGTAGGAGTGTGTATTCCTTTATCTTTTCTCTTAAACCAAGCCATATTACTAAGTATTGGGGGTGTTTTTTGTTTTAAAGTTGTTTCGTTCGCTTTCACAAAAGCGTATTACAATGTATTTACATTGTTTAAATCTGCAAACGCTTTTTCTAGTCTAGTTCGCATAGTTCCTTCTGCTTTGCGAAGCCATACTCTTGGGTCATAATATTTTTTATTAGGGACATCATCTCCTTCTGGATTCCCAATTTGAGTTTTTAAGTAGTCAGAGAATTCATTAAAGTATTCTCTCACTCCTTCTGCTGTCGCATACTGAAGATCTGTGTCGATATTCATTTTTATAACACCGTATCCTATAGATTCTTGAATCTCTGCTTCGGTAGAACCACTTCCTCCGTGAAAAACGAAATCAATGTGATTCTGCTCAACACCATATTTTTGAGTAATGTGTTCTTGTGAATTCTTTAAAATCTTAGGTGTTAACTTTACATTTCCAGGTTTGTAAACACCGTGTACATTTCCAAAAGCAGCAGCGATAGTAAATTGATCACTTACTTTCTTAAGCTCTTCATAGGCATAAGCTACTTCTTCTGGTTGTGTGTATAATTTAGAAACATCTACATCACTATTGTCTACACCGTCTTCTTCTCCTCCTGTGATGCCAAGCTCTATTTCTAAAGTCATTTCCATCTTTGCCATACGAGCAAGGTAGGTTTTACAAATTTCTATGTTTTCTTCAAGAGGTTCTTCACTTAAATCAATCATATGAGAGCTAAATAAAGAATGTCCGTGCTCTTTATAATAAGTTTCACTAGCATCAAGTAAACCATCTATCCAAGGAAGCAGTTTTTTAGCACAGTGATCTGTGTGTAATATTACGGTAGCTCCGTATTCTTTAGCTAGTTGATGGATGTGTTTTGCTCCAGCAACAGCTCCAGCTATTGCTCCTTTTTGGTTCTCATTACCTAAACCTTTTCCTGCATTAAATTGCGCTCCACCATTACTAAATTGTATAATAACAGGAGCGTTAAGTGCTGCTGCTGTTTCTAGTACGGTATTTATACTATTAGATCCAATTACGTTAACCGCAGGTAAAGCAAAGCCTTTCTCTTTTGCGTAGTTAAATATTTTCTGGACGTCGTATCCTGTTGCTACACCAGGTTTTATAGAATGAGCCATGTATTCTTGTTTGTTTTAAGGGGCTAAAAATACTAAAATATCTGTTAAAAATGCGGTCTTATTGTTAAAGAAGCTACTAAGATTTTAGGTTTGTTAATTACTAGAAAGGATAGTTAATACCTATGTTGTAGACTGCATTAGCAAAGTTGTATTCTCTAAGCCACCTATTGCCTTGTGGCAAGGCTGGGTTATAAGTCTTAAACCCTACATCAAATCGCACTATAAAGAAATCAAAATCTACTCTTAATCCAAAACCAGAGCCTACACCTAATTCTTCTAAACTAGTTAAGCCATTAAAAGTTGCTCCTCCATCCTCTACATTGTCTAAAACGTTCCAAATGTTCCCTGCATCTGTAAAAAGAGCACCTTTAATAGGTCCTAATAAATTAAAACGATACTCTGCATTAAATGCAAGTTTCATATTTGCTTCATTAAATTCATCAGGACTGCCACTGCTTCCAGGTCCTAAGTCGTAGGCTTGCCATGCTCTGTTGTCATTAGATCCTCCAGCAAAGAAACTACTAATAAAAGGGATGTTGTCAGAATTGCCGTATGGAATCGCAATACCTCCAAAAGCCCTAACAGCAAACACATTGTTGTTTCCTAAATCCCAATGTTTAGAATAATCTACTTCGGTTTTTACATATTGAGAATAAGTAACTCCAAAAAGGCTAGATTTTCCATCTTCATTTGTAGATGTGTTTGCTACATTAGCAAATAAGTCGAGCGCATTTCCTGCTAATTCAAGACGTGTTGCTAAACGAGAAAACGTATTGTCAAAAAGGTTTTCCCTGTTATTATATATGTAAGAAAAATTTGCAGAGACAATAAGGTTATCTTCTATAAGTCGTTCTTGTCTTTCTGCAATGGTATTAATGCTATTTGTTTGAGCATTTGTGAAACCTGAAACAGTTCCGTTCTCAATATCATTAATAAAATTTTGAGCTCCAATTGGAACCGATAATTGGAGATTTCCATTAACATTTGTTGTAAAATGCTCCGGGTTAACATTGTCGCTATTGCTCAATGCGAGATTATTTAAATCTTCAAAACTGTTTATGTAAATATTAAAATAATTTGACGGGTTTAAGTTGCGTACATATTGAGCATTTAGTATATCAAAACCATAGCGACTGTTTTTAGATGTTCTCCAATTGTACCCTAATCTACCTACAACGGTTTGCTTGTCTAATCCTATATTACGTTGTGCACTTATACCAAGGTTTAATCGTGTGTTAGGTTGCCAATCTGCGGGGATTAATTTTCGGGTATTTATAGGAAAGAATATACGCGGAAAAGTAAGGCTGAGGTCGGCCCCAACTTCAGAAAGATTAAAAAAGCCATCGTCAGTACTAGCTACATCGTCTGAGGCACCTATACTACCTCTACCTGATATTTCTAGTGTTTCTGCTCCTTTAAATATATTACGTATTAACAGAGAACCAAAGCCTGCAACTCCTATATTTTGAATGTTAGATGTAGAGGTGTCAAAATCTGCTCTAAATTTATATTTTTCTAATGGTGTAAGACGTATGCTAGCAATTAGATCTGTACGCGTTGGGTCTCTTGGGTCTTCAATGTATTGTATGCCGGGGTATTTAAAAGTACCTAACCTGCTTAGGCGAGTTAGTGTTTTAGTCCTGTCTGTATCACGGTATATATCACCAGATTTAATTGATAAAATATCTGTAAGAGCTTTACTCTTATAGTTTATTTTGTCATAGGCTAATAATGTGTATCCTTCTGGTGTAATGAGACTATCTTTAAAAGCTTGATTTCTTTTTGTAAAGTTATAATCTGTAATGATTCTTACATCACTGATTTTATGTACTTTAAAAGGAAAAGTGCGTACGGTGTCATTAATCACTTCTGTCCTGTCGTCTATAATAAAATCTATATTAGCTTTATGTTTTGTATTTACTGTGTCAGCAATTAGGCGAATACGATCAGTCTCAAAATGATACATTCCATTATTTCGAAACACATATTCTAACCTTTGTGTTTCTCTATTAACATCAAAAGTATGATAACGATTTCCAGACTTTAAAAAGGATTCAGAACGATGTGCTTGGAATATAGAGTCTGCTATGGGAGAAGCAATCTTAGGTGTGATTTTGTCAAGACGATAAGGCTCCCCTAAATTTACTTTATAGTCTACAGTAGCTCTTTGATTACTATCCCTTTTAATTTCATGACTTACTTTTGCATTAAAATAGCCATCGTTAATATAATAGGATGCTAGACGCTGTGCAGATTTTTTAGAAATCAAGTCTGATACTATTGCGGGAGGCTCTCCAATGTTTTTTAATCCAGTGTTAAAATCTTTTTTAAATCGTCTAAAAGATTCTACTTGCTTACGCGAAAGCAATCGAGTCCAGAAATTCCTACGATTGTTATTAGCTAATCTTTGGGCATTTAAAATACTGTCTATATTAGGTCTTGCTAGATTATAAACGTGTAGCTGGAGTAATGGTTTTGTATTAGGTTTCTGATATAAAAAGTTATAAACGCGCTTGTCGTCTGTTTTTTCTCCATTTACATAAATCGTGTTTTTTGTTAGGAGGTGATCATCAGTAGCAATTCTTTTTGTGGCATCACAACTGGAAAGTATGCTAGCCAGCCAGAGAAATAATGATATTTTTGTAAAAAGATTTTTCAACTAAAGAATATTGTAAGCTCAAAAATACATCTAAATAGTGTTAAGCAAAAGTACAATCAAACGAATAACAAAGTTAGGACAAAAAAAGTACCGAAATACGGAGGGACTTTTTGTTGCCGAAGGTGTAAAAGTAATTAATGAATTACTGAATTCTAGCATAGAATTGAAGGAATTATATTGCACAGAAGAAGCTCATTTTGTAAACCACACGGGAACAGAGGTTACATTAAAAGAATTGAAATCTATTAGCTTTCTAACGACTCCTCAAAAAGCACTTGCCGTTTTTAAGATTCCAGAAGAAAAGAGTTCTAATGATAACGGACTTGCCGTAGCGTTGGATAACTTGAGGGATCCAGGTAATTTAGGTACGATTATTAGGTTGTGTGATTGGTTCGGGGTAGAAGAGCTTATTTGCTCTGAGGGAACGGTAGATTGTTATAATCCTAAGGTTATACAGGCTACAATGGGTTCTGTAGCTAGAGTAAATATAAGGTATGTAGATCTTCCAAGGTATATTAGAGAAACCCAAAGGGATGTTTACGGTACTTTTATGGAAGGAAGTAATGTGTATGAATTGAATTTGCCACAAGAAGCTGTTTTAGTAATGGGTAATGAAGCAAACGGGATTACTCAAGAAATATCAGAATTATTAAAAAATAGACTAACGATCCCACGTTTTGGAACTGTTAAAGCAACAGAAAGTCTAAACGTAGCTATGGCTACAAGTATATTTTTAAGTGAGTTTAAGAGGTGAAATTCTTATTGAACTGTAAGGGTTAAGAAAAAACCTCTAGAAGTAAGTTTATCTATGTTTCCAGTCCAGGGGCTGCTAGGGTCATCATCTCTTACCAATTCATCTGTAATACCAAACACACCTTTAATGCCAGGGGTGACTTTACAAGTAGGGAGATAGAAATCTATTCCAAATCCTATTTCATAAAACAAGGGACTGGAATCTGTTCTAA
>CAZJRA010000008.1:5072-13322 GCA_964548335.1 uncultured Flavobacteriaceae bacterium
TTTTATTCTTAGATCTAAGTACTCGAACAAACGTAGGTTTCCTAATAACCCTACATTAAAACCGGCATCACGTTGAACTTGTACGTCAGCTTGCTCTTGTTTATAGTCAAAATTGTAATCAAATGAATTACCTCCTAAGAAATAGCCCCATGAGAAACGCCCTTTGTCAAAATTCTCATTGTTAAGTACTCTAGATTTAGTAAGCCATTGTGCTTGTGTAGAAATACTTGTAAGCAGTAGGAATAAACTTAAAATTAATAATCTCATTGCCCTATTTTGAAGCTGAATAAATGGTTGCTACGCCAAATGTTTGTGGTTTATCTGTTACGTTAGTAAACCCTGTTTTTCTTAAGATATTGTTTAATGCCTCTCCAAAAGGAAATACAGAGGCACTTTCGCTTAAATAGGTGTAAGCATCTTTATCTTTAGAAAAGAGTTTTCCTACTACAGGTAAGATGTAATTGCAATGTAATTTATAACCTTGTTTGTAAGGTGTTTTTGTAGGAACAGAAGTTTCTAGTATTATAAAAACTCCTCCAGGTTTTAAAATACGTAGTATTTCTCCCAA
The DNA here is from genome assembly GCA_964548335.1 of uncultured Flavobacteriaceae bacterium. GTDB lineage: Bacteria > Bacteroidota > Bacteroidia > Flavobacteriales > Flavobacteriaceae > Dokdonia. Next base: position 5,641 of record CAZJRA010000008.1, read on the forward strand.
TCCCTTTTCTAAGTGCTCGAAATTTCGAACCCCAAAAGCAACTGTTATAGCGTCAAAACTATTGTCTTCGAATGGCATGTTTTCACTATCAGCCTGTACCATTTCAATTCTTTTCTCTAAACCACTTGCTGTAATTTTTTTACGGCCTACAGAGAGCATTCCCTCAGAAATGTCTAAGCCAATAAGTTTACTGGCTTTGGTGTTTTTAGCAAGATTAATAATAAGGTCACCTGTGCCCGTAGCAATATCCAGAACACTATCAGGATTTGTGTCAGCAACTAGTTGCACTACCTTTTTACGCCATTTTACATCTATGCCAAAAGAAATGACACGATTTAAACTATCGTATTCGCCAGAGATGTTGTCAAACATTTGTTCGACTTGCTCTTTTTTAGACTGCTCAGAAGAACTATAAGGCGTTACTTTTTTAGACATTTAAAATTTTTGTGCAAATATAAGATATAGATAGACAAGAGTTTTAGCATAAAAGGCATACTTTTTATTGAATAACGAGAGCTCTTAGGTTATATCATTATAGATGATAGTAAAGAGGGGAGTCAAAATGTAGCTTACACAAGTCTGCAATCTATATACAATGCATTATATTTGTTCAGCTTTTCAGAATATTATTTTATGAAAATTATTATTGCAGGAGCAGGCGAAGTAGGATTCCATCTAGCTAAACTCTTGTCTTACGAGTCTCAGGACATTACGCTTTTAGATACAGATAAAGAGAGTCTCTCTTATGCAGATACGCACCTTGATATTAGAACTATTAAAGGAGATGCAACATCTATTGCTATTTTACAAGATGCTCGTGTAGAAGGGGTAGATCTTGTTATAGCAGTTACTTCTAGTGAAACGACCAATATTACGGTATGTGTGCTCGCTAAACAATTAGGGGCGACGCGCACAATAGCTCGTATCTCTAATACAGAGTTTATAGAGCATAAAGAACTTGCTGGGTTTTCAAAATTCGGGATTGATGAACTTATTTCTCCAGAAAGTTTAGCGGCTTCAGAAATTGGATTGTTATTAAACCAAAGTGGTTTTAGTGATAGTTATGAGTTTGAAGAAGGAGCACTTACAATGGTAGGTACGACTTTGTCTAAGACAGCTCCATTTATAGGCAAAAGTGTTAAGGAAGCTGCAAATATATTTCCAGGGTTACATTTTATGCCCATTGCAATACAACGTATTGGAACGCAATATACCTTAATACCAAGAGGAGATACCGTGTTTAAAGAAGGGGATCAGGCGTATTTTATGACTATTGCAGGAGGTGTAGAAGAGATTTACAAGCTCACGGGAAAAGCACGTCAGGAAATTAAAAATGTGATGATCTTAGGAGGGAGTCAGATAGGATACAAGACAGCTAGAGATCTTTGCCATAGTAAGCTTAAAATCAAATTAATTGAAAAAAATCTTGAGCGAGCTTCGGACTTGGCAGATATACTTCCTAAAGCCTTAGTACTTAAAGGTGATGGTAGAAATGTAAAACTGCTAGAGGAAGAAAACATTCAGGATATGGATGCTTTTATTTCTGTAACAGGAGATAGTGAAACGAATATAATGTCTTGCCTTGTTGCAAAATCTAAAGGAGTTAAAAAAACCATCGCTTTAGTAGAGAATATGGATTACTTCCAGCTTTCTCAAAGTATAGGGATAGATACCTTAATTAACAAAAAACTTCTTGCGGCAAATAATATCTTTAGGTATATAAGAAAAGGAGAGGTTGTAGCGATGACTAAGCTCAATAATATGAATGCTGAGCTTCTAGAGTTTATGGTAAGGCCATCTTCTGAGGTAGAAGGAAAGTCAATTAAGGATCTCGATTTTCCTAGGTCTGCTACAATAGCAGGTGTTGTTAGGGAAGGAAAGGGTATTATTGCTTTAGGTGATTTTAAAATTATTAAAGGGGATCGCGTAGTAGTATGCTGTTTACCGCGATCTATCAAAAAGGTAGAAAAAATGTTTGTCTAGCAGATGCCTAAACTCAATTACAAGATTATTTTTCACCTTATGGGTTTACTGTTGTTGTTCAACGGTGGGTTTATGGTGATTTCTGCAATCGTAAGTTTTGTTACTAATGATGGGGCGGGACTTGCAATCTCATCTGCAGGAGGTATTACACTTTTTGCAGGGATGCTTTTAATGTTTGTGACGAGAGACCACAAAAAAGAAATTAAAAAAAGAGAGGGTTACATTGTCGTAACCTTTGGATGGTTGTTTATGTCCTTAAGTGGGATGCTCCCATACCTTGCTTCAGGAGCTATTCCTAATGTTACAAATGCTTTTTTTGAAACGATAAGTGGGTATACGACTACGGGAGCTACGATACTATCAGATATAGAGTCTTTACCTAAGGGAATACTCTTTTGGAGAAGTATGACGCATTGGATAGGAGGAATGGGGATTATTGTATTAGCAATAGCAATCTTACCTTTATTAGGAATAGGAGGGATGCAGTTATTTGCGGCAGAAGCCCCAGGTCCTAGCGCAGATAAACTTCACCCTAGGATTACAGATACAGCAAAGCGTTTGTGGCTTATTTATTTTGGCTTCACAGCGGCAGAAACCATAGCGCTTAACCTTGCGGGAATGTCATTTTTTGATGCTGTTAATCACGCGATGAGTACACTCTCTACGGGAGGCTTTTCTACTAAAAATGCTAGTGTCGCATATTGGAATGATACCCCTATTATCCAGTATATCATTATCTTTTTTATGATGCTAGCGGGAATGAATTTTGTCCTAAGCTATTTTGCCTTTAAAGGACAGGTGCAAAAAATTATAAAAGACGAAGAGTTTAGGCTGTATATGATTTTTATTATCGGATTTAGCTGTATTTCCGCCATTGTTATTTATTTTAAGGCAGATATAAGTGCGAGTACTATTGCGCATCCTATGGTATGGGGAGTAGGGGAGAGTGCTTTTAGACACGGCTTGTTTCAAGTGCTTGCTGTAATTACTACAACAGGTTTTGTAACGGCAGATTTTACAATGTGGTCACCTCTTCTTACAGTGCTGTTTTTTGGACTTATGTTTTTAGGAGGTTCGGCAGGTTCTACTTCGGGAGGAATTAAGGTAGTGCGACATATTTTGACCATTAAAAATGCTTTTATGGAGTTTAAGAGAACCTTGCATCCTAATGCGATTATACCTGTTAGGTATAATACCCGTTCTGTAGATAGAAATATTATCTATAATATTTTGGCATTTTTTATTTTATATATGCTTTCTTGGATAGCGGGAGCTTCTGTATTAGCCGCTTTAGGTTTAGACTTTATAACAGCTTTAGGAGGAGCAGCCTCAGCATTAGGTAATGTAGGTCCTGCTTTTGGAGACTTAAGTCCTGTAGATAGTTATGGAGGATTGCCTGCAGCTGCAAAGTGGTGGTGTGGCTTCTTAATGCTTATAGGAAGGCTTGAACTTTTTACTGTTTTAATTCTTTTAACCCCATTTTTTTGGCGTAACCGATGACAAAGCTATCAGATACAATATATGATTTAGTTATTATAGGGGCAGGTCCTATAGGTCTTGCTACGGCTATCGAAGCCAAAAAAGCAAACCTTAACTATATTGTTTTAGAGAAGGGTGTATTAGTAAATGCACTTTACAATTTCCCTGAACAAATGACTTTCTTTAGCACCTCTAAACTTTTGGAGATAGGAGGAGTTCCGTTTATTTCGCATATAGATAAACCTACTCGTAAGGAAGCTTTAGAATATTATAGACGTGTTCAAGAGAGTTGGCAGCTTTCTATAAAACTGTACACAACCGTACAAGGGATGAAGCCTCTAAGTGACGGGGGTTATGAGCTTATTACAGATAAAGGTAACGCTTTCGCGAAAGCGGTAACCGTTTGCACAGGATTTTACGATACACCTCGAAAACTAGGCGTGCCAGGCGAAACATTAGGTAAGGTAAAACACTTTTATGATAGTCCACATCCTTATGTAGGGCAAAAAATAATTGTGGTAGGTGCAGCAAACTCTGCTTGCGATGTGGCTTTAGAAACCTACCATAAAGGGGCAGAGGTTACGATGGTAGTACGTAAGAGTGAGATTAGTCCTAGAGTTAAATATTGGATACGACCTAATATTGTAAACAGGATTAAGGATGGGGTGATTAATGCTTTTTTTGACACTCAAATAATAGAGATAAAACCCGAAGAAGTAGTTTTGCAAACACCACAAGGAAAGGTGACAATTGAAAACGATTTTGTACTTGCGATGGTGGGGTACACACCAGATTATGGTCTTTTTGAAAACTTAGGGCTACCTATAGAAGATGATGAGTATAAGCGACCTGTTTATAATGAAGAGACTTTGGAGTCAGGACTGCCTAATGTATATGTAGCGGGCGTGATAAATGCTGGTTTACAAACGAGTAAATTTTTTATTGAAAACACGAGACAACACGGTAAGATTATTGTAGATAATATAAAAGCTAAATTGTAATTTTAGCACTTTAATTTTTGAACTTATGAAACAAATTACAGATACTCTATTTATGGTGCGTCCTGTTCATTTTAGAATGAACGAGCAAACGGCGGTTAACAATTACTATCAAAAAGTGATAGAAAACGTACTACCAGCAACATTACTTGTAAGAGCAAAAAATGAGTTTAACGATTTTGTTCAAAAGCTAGAAGATATAGGAGTGACTGTAGTGGTTGTAGATGATAAGGAGGAGACAGACACGCCAGATGCACATTTCCCTAATAATTGGGTGAGCTTTCACGAAAACGGAACCGTAGCAACATATCCTATGTTTGCCGAAAATAGACGTACAGAAAGACGCGAAGACATTCTTGAAATTCTAGAAGAAAAAGGATTTACAATAAATCACGTGGTAGATTACTCTTCGGCAGAGGAAGAAGATGTGTTTTTAGAAGGTACAGGGAGTTTACTGTTAGACAGAGTAAATCGTAAGGCATATTGTGCGTTATCACCTCGTGCAGATGAAGAACTTTTTATTGAGTTTTGTGAGGACTTTGAGTATACTCCAGTGATTTTTACTGCCTATCAAACGGTAGACGGTAAACGTCTTCCTATATATCATACAAATGTGATGATGTGTTTAGGAGAAGATTTTTCTGTAATATGTTTAGATAGTATAGATGATAAGAAAGAGCGTAAAAACGTACTAAAAAATCTTAAACAAGACAAAAAGGAAATCATTGAGATTACTGAAGACCAAGTGATTCACTTTGCGGGTAATATGTTACAGGTTGAAGGGAAAGATGGAAGTTATGTCGTGATGAGTAATGCGGCTTACCAAAGCTTAACACCTACGCAAATTGCACAAATAAATAAACGCAGCAAGATTCTTTATAGCTCTTTAGATGTTATAGAAGCTTGTGGGGGAGGAAGTGCACGTTGTATGATGGCTGAGGTGTTTTTGCCTAAAAAGTAAATGCTGTTTTATAGTTAGAGTTTTTAACAATAAGGCCATAATTTTTCAAGGGGTTGTTTTTTAACAAAACCCACAATTTGGGCTATCTTTGCGCCTTAATTGTATAGAAAATGACCCTGCAAGAAAACCTAACGACTCACGTAAAAGAAGCTATTTTAAAATTATATGGGGGAGAACTACCCTCTGTAGAGTTTCAAGCCACACGCAAAGAATTTGAAGGAGATGTGACAGTAGTCGTTTTTCCTATGTTGCGTGTCGTAAAAGGAAATCCAGTACAAATAGGAACACAACTAGGAGAATACCTAGTAGAAAATGTAGAGGAAGTAACCGCTTTTAATGTGGTAAAAGGCTTTCTTAATCTTGTGGTTTCAGATAGTTATTATACACAGTTTTTTAAGGAGATTTCAGGCGATAACGATTTTGGAATAGCGACTAGGAATAATACGGCGGTAATGGTAGAGTTTTCTTCTCCCAATACAAACAAGCCTTTGCATTTAGGCCATATTAGAAATATTTTATTAGGGTACGCTGTCTCGAAAATTACCGAAGCTGCAGGCTCTAAGGTATACAAGACACAGATTATTAATGATCGAGGGATTCACATTTGTAAGTCTATGCTTGCTTGGAAAAAGTATGGTAATAACGAAACACCAGAAAGTACAGGATTCAAGGGAGATAAGCTAGTAGGGAACTACTATGTAAAGTTTGATCAAGAGTATAAAAAGGAGATTGCAACCCTTATAGAAGCAGGGAAAACCGAAGAAGAAGCAAAAAAAGAGGCTCCTAGTTTGCTAGAAGCTCAAGAAATGCTTCGTAAGTGGGAGGCAGGAGATGAAGAAGTTGTTGCGTTATGGAAAACAATGAATCAATGGGTGTATGATGGTTTTGATGTTAGTTATAAAAGCCTAGGAGTAGATTTTGATAGTCTTTATTATGAGAGTAATACCTATTTATTAGGAAAAGATAATATAGAAGAAGGACTTGCAAAAGGCGTGTTTTTTAAGAAAAACGACGGCTCTGTATGGTGTGACCTAACAGACGAAGGACTAGACGAAAAACTAGTATTGCGTTCTGACGGTACAGCAGTATATATGACTCAAGATATTGGGACTGCTATACAACGTGTTAAAGATCATTCAGATGTAAATGGAATGATTTACACAGTAGGTAACGAGCAAGATTATCACTTTAAGGTACTTTTCTTAATTCTTAAAAAACTAGGGTATGATTGGGCAGAAAACCTATTTCACCTAAGTTATGGAATGGTAGATTTACCTTCGGGAAAAATGAAATCTCGTGAAGGAACAGTGGTAGATGCAGATGATTTAATACACGAAATGGCACAAACGGCAGGAACTATTTCGCAAGAATTAGGAAAGTTAGAAGGTTATACAGATACCGAGAAAAAGGAACTGTATAATGTGATTGGGTTGGGAGCGCTTAAATACTACATCTTAAAAGTAGACCCGCAAAAACGAATTCTTTTTAATCCAGAAGAGTCTGTAGACTTCCAAGGGAATACAGGACCTTTTATCCAATATACTTATGCAAGAATCCAATCGATTTTACGTAAAGCAAAAGAGTTAGGAGTAAAGACTTCTGCAAATACAAGTGAGTTACATCCTAAAGAAAAAGAGCTTATTAAATTATTACAGGAATATCCTGCTACGGTACAGTTAGCGGCAGATAAAAAGAGTCCTGCACTTATTGCAAATTACACTTACGAACTTGTAAAAGCCTTTAACTCTTTCTATCAACAAGTGCCTATTTTAGGTACTGCGACCGAAGCAGAAAAAGCCTTTAGAGTAGGGCTAAGTAGTCAAGTAGGGCAAGTGATTAAAAAAGGCTTTGGTCTGCTTGGGATTGAGGTGCCAGAGAGAATGTAATGATAATAATCTTATTTATGGTGTCACACCTCGCTTATACCTTTGGTAAGTGCTTAAATAAGGATATATTTTCTCTTAATTTTTAAGAATCTTAAATGTTTTTTCATTTTTTGTGTTTGGGCTGTATACTTTTACAAAGTATAACCTGTTGCCAGATTAGAAAAGTCTAATTGATTATTATTCATTTCTAGATAAATTTCTTGACCTAATGCGTTTGTTAGTGTTACCCTTATATCATTAGAAATGGTTTCAGCCTGAATATTTAGGATATTTGTAACAGGATTGGGTGTTGAGAGAACGATTTCTATAAAAAAGTGCATAAAATATGGAGTATAGGCTACTAATTCCCGTCTAACAAAAAACGGCACAAAATGT
>CAZJRA010000009.1:0-13233 GCA_964548335.1 uncultured Flavobacteriaceae bacterium
TATAGAGAAGAATAGCGATTCCTAAAAACAAACCGTAGTAATCTTTTAGTGACGTACTCCTATATACTAGTACAATACAGAAGAATAATATGATTAGACTCAGTGAATTTTTAAAAACTAATTTCCTGTAGGTATAAGGTTTGATGATTTTGTTAAAACGTATCAAGTACCCTATAAAGCGTTCAAACCATAATTTTAATTGCTCAAAGACAATATAACCTACTAAAATATAGAGAAATGTCGTGAATTCTTGCCCTATTCCTTTGTCGGTGTAAAAACAATATCCAATGTAAATAAATAGTGAAAAAGTAATCCACTGTACAAAGGTTAAAGTAGCATTAAATGGGTGAAAGAGGCGATTGTCATGAATACTACCTGAAAGAAATTTATCTGACGAAATAATAAGTATAAAATCCTCAAACTTTTTAGGATGCTTATACTTTATAATTGCAATGAATAATAAACACCCTAAAATGATAAAGGTAACCCAATCTTGATTAATACTATGTCTAAGGTGTTGTGTCAATTTTAAATTGTTTGAGCGTTAAAAATACCATAATTACGTATAGTAGTTAAATATCTTCACTAATAAAATACCTATTTTTGTTTTTAAAGTCAAGCACATGGCAGACGCCTTAGTCGTTATCCCAACATACAATGAGATAGAAAATATAGAAAGACTTGTACGCAATACCTTTGCGTTACAACGAAATTTTCACATTCTCGTAGTAGATGATGGATCGCCAGATGGGACTGCTTCAAAAGTGAAGGAGCTACAATCTGTTTTTGAAAACAAGCTTTTTATTTTAGAACGACCCAATAAAATGGGTTTAGGTACTGCTTATATAGCAGGGTTTCATTGGGCATTGGAGCGTGAGTATGATTACATTTTTGAAATGGATGCAGATTTTTCTCACAATCCCAATGACTTAATACGGTTGTATAATGCCTGTTATAAAGATGGCGCAGACGTTGCAATTGGATCAAGGTATGTTACAGGAGTAAATGTAGTAAACTGGCCTATGGGGAGAGTACTTCTGTCTTGGGGCGCCTCTAAGTATGTGCGTCTAGTTACGGGGCTTCCTATACATGATACCACAGCAGGATTTATGTGTTATAAACGAGAAGTATTACAGAGCCTGAATTTAAATAAGATAAAGTTTGTAGGGTATGCTTTTCAGATAGAGATGAAGTATAAAGCACACACAAAGGGGTGGAAAATAAAAGAAGTTCCTGTGGTTTTTACAGATAGGACGAAAGGACAGAGTAAAATGACTTCTGGTATTATTTCAGAAGCCGTTTTTGGAGTATTAAAATTAAGAATAAAACATTTATTTAAGAATTTAAACTAATGGAGAATCTAGTAATTAAGAATGCACAAATTATAAATGAAGGTCTTATTCAAAAAAGGGATGTTCTTATCGAGAACGGCCTTATTGTTGAAATAGCACCAAGCATAGATGTAAAGTCTAATACACGTGTTGTTGATGCAGAAGGTAAATACCTTATGCCAGGAGTAATAGATGATCAAGTGCATTTTAGAGAGCCTGGATTAACACATAAGGCAACTATAGGAACTGAATCTAAAGCTGCAGTTGCAGGAGGGATTACTTCCTTTATAGAAATGCCTAATACAAACCCTCAGAGTACGACAGTACCACTCATAGAAGAAAAGTTTGCGATTGCAGCAAAAACATCTTACGCTAATTATTCATTTATGTTTGGAGGAACTAATGATAACTTGGAAGAGATTTTAAAAGTAGATAAAAGGTCTGTAGCGGGATTAAAACTCTTTTTGGGAAGTTCTACAGGAAATATGCTAGTAGATGATGAAGAGGTGCTAAAGAAGATATTCTCTTCTACAGATTTAGTGATTTCTGTGCATTGTGAGGACGAAGCAACGATTCGAAAAAATACAGAAATTTATAAGGAACAATATGGAGATGATATTCCTTTAAAATTTCATCCTATCATACGAAGTGAAGATGCTTGTTATATATCTTCTTCTAGAGCAATAGAACTCGCTAAAGAAACAGGAGCAAGGCTTCATGTTTTTCATTTATCTACAGAGAAGGAAACAGCTTTATTTGATAATTCGATACCTTTAAAAGATAAAAAAATCACTTCAGAAGTGTGTATACATCACTTGTGGTTTTCTGATGAAGATTATGAAGAAAAAGGAACTTTTATAAAATGGAATCCTGCGGTAAAGAAAGCAAGTGACAGAGATGCTTTACTTAAAGCATTGCTAGATGATAAGATAGACGTTATTGCAACAGATCACGCACCACATACTTTAGATGAGAAAAGTAATGTGTATACTAAAGCTCCTAGCGGAGGCCCTCTAGTACAACATGCATTACCTGCTATTTTAGAGTTTTATCATCAAGGAAAAATTTCTCTAGAAAAAATAGTTCAGAAGATGTGTCATAACCCAGCGATTCTTTTTGATGTAGAAAAAAGAGGGTATATACGTGAAGGGTATAAGGCAGATTTAGTAGTACTTGATTTAAATGCTCCTTGGGAGGTAAGTAAAGATAATATACTGTATAAGTGTGGTTGGTCTCCTTTTGAAGGAACTACATTTTCTTCTAGAATTACTCACACTTTTGTAAATGGGAAACTTGCGTACGAAAACTTTAAGGTTAACGAAGAGTTGTATGGAGAACGATTAACCTTTGATAGATAATGAAAATAGTCGTAGCCTTTGTTGTGATTCTAATGAGCTTTTCTTGTCAAGGAATAGAACCAGTTCCTAAACCAGACAATTTAATAACAAAGGAAACGATGGGGGACATATTATATGATATGGCTATTATTACTTCGGCGAGAGGGCATAACAGTCAAGCATTTAGTAAGACAGGGATAAACCCTGAAACCTATGTTTTTGAAAAGTATAAGATAGATAGCACGCAGTATACTCAAAGTACGCTCTATTATTCTTCATCAATAGACACTTATAAAGAAATAGTCGAAAAGGTGAGAAATCGCATAGAAATCGAATACAAAGAGCTAGACGCTACTTATAAGATTGAAAAACGGATACAAGACTCTACTAGAACAGAAAAAGAAAAACACTTAGCAGCCGAAAGAGATAGTCTTAGGAAGTTAAATTATCATATTCAAGAATAAGTTTAGTAGAGCAATAACTCTTAACGAATCTTTGTCTTTACATTAACTCTTTTTGTGATAACTAGTTATTCGCTCTATCGTATTTTCAAAAGGTGTTGGACTGTAGTTTAATGTATCTTTTATTTTTTGATTAGAGAATGTCTGGGTATAAGAAATGCTATTCACTGCGGTAAGAGGGAGTTGTCTTTTTCTAGTAAAGAAGCCACTTAGTTTATCCAGAGAGGCAATAAAGAGTAATTGTTTTCTAGAAATTTTCTTTGAGGGTGCTTTTTTAGAGAACTCCTTTGCAATTTCAGTAAGAACATGTTGAAACGTATGATTATAGCCTGTAGCTACAAAACGTTCATTTTTTATAGTGCTACCCATTCCTTCTATCATAAGCTTAACAAGGTCTTTTACATCTATAAAAGCAGTTCCTCCAGTAGGGTAATAAGATTTTCCTTTGAGTACTTGTTTAAATAATTTACTACTTCCTTCATCAAGCGTTCCTTCTCCTAAAATAACTCCAGGGTTAAGGATAAAGACATCTAATCCTTCTTGAGAGGCTCGCCATACTTCGGTTTCTGCTCCGTATTTAGAAATAGCATATACAGAGTTATCTGCATTAGGGTCCCAAACATTTTCCTCGTCTATAGGAGTATTAGGTAGTTTGCCTAATGAAGCAATAGAGCTTAGGTGGCAAAGTTTAGTTACATTATGAGCAAGACACAAGTTAACTACGTTTGCAGTGCCCTCTACATTTATTTTTATTAAGCGGTTAAAGTCATAAGGGTCAAAAGAGATGAGGGCGGCACAATGATAGACTGTTTCTATATCTTGAAAAGCAGTTGTTAGTTGAGGTACGTCCGTAATATCTGCTTGTGCCCACTCTATTTTAGAGAAACGAGATTGCGCTTTCGCGAAAGCGAATAGCTCTTCCACCTTTTTAATGCGGTCTGTAGATCTATAAATCGCTCTTACGGTTTGTTTTCCTTCCGTAAGTTTAAGTAAGAGATGGCTCCCTACAAGTCCTGTTGCGCCTGTCACTAAAATCATAGGATAAAGATACAAGGCTTACAATAGAAAATATAGTTTTAGTGAGTTATTTTAAAGGATGTCTAATGCAATTTTTATATTTGCCATCTTTAAAACAGCAAAAAAATGAGCAAGAATTTTGTAGAAGAATTACAGTGGAGAGGGATGGTGCATGATATGATGCCTAATACGGAAGAGCATCTTATGGAAGCTATGCGTAGTGCCTATGTAGGTTTTGACCCTACGGCAGATTCTTTGCATATAGGAAATCTAGTACCTATTATGTTGCTTGCCCATTTTCAGAGAGCAGGCCATAAGCCAGTAGCTCTAGTAGGTGGAGCAACAGGAATGATAGGGGATCCTTCTGGAAAATCTTCTGAGCGTAATTTACTAGATGAAAAAACCTTGAGACACAATCAAGAATGTGTGCGTAAGCAGTTATCTCAATTTTTAGATTTTTCTTCTGGAGGAGCAAATGAAGCCGTTATGGTAAATAACTATGACTGGATGAAAGATTTTTCTTTTTTAGATTTTATACGCGATGTAGGAAAACATATTCCTGTAAACTATATGATGGCCAAAGATTCTGTAAAGAATAGATTAACTGGCGAAAGTGCAGACGGGATGTCTTTTACAGAGTTTACTTACCAGCTTGTACAGGGTTATGATTTCTTACACTTGTACCAGAACAATACTTGTACGCTACAAATGGGAGGAAGTGACCAGTGGGGTAATATCACTACAGGTACAGAAATGATACGTCGTAAAGTAGGAGGTAAGGGATATGCACTTACCTGTCCTTTAATTACAAAATCTGACGGCAGTAAATTTGGGAAGAGTGAAGGAGGTAATGTATGGCTAGACCCTAATAGAACATCTCCTTATAAGTTTTATCAATACTGGTTAAATACGAGTGATGAAGATGCAGAAAAATACATTAAGATATTTACCTTTTTAGGGAAAGAGGAGATAGAAGAACTTGTTTCACTTCATCAAGAAGCAAAACATCAGAGAGCATTACAAAAAAAGCTAGCAGAAGAGGTTACTATTACAGTACACGGTAAAGATGCGCTCGAAAAGGCTATAAAGGCGTCTAATATCCTTTTCGGAAAATCTACAGATAGCGATCTTAAAGAATTAGATGAAGCTACTTTTTTAGATGTTTTTGAGGGAGTGCCTCAAGGAGATATTGATAAAAATGAGATTGATACTGGCCTTGATATGATAGGTGCATTAGCAGATAAAACTGGTTTTTTAAAATCTAATGGCGAGGCAAGACGTGCTCTTAAAGAAAATTCTATTTCTGTAAATAAAGTAAAGGTGTCAGAATCTTTTATAATTACTTCAGATAGCTTGATTAGTAAAAAATATGTCCTCTTACAGAGAGGGAAAAAGAATTACTTTATTATAAGAGTGGTTTAAAATACAAAAACCCTAGAAGCAAATGCAACTAGGGTTTTAACTAACTAACCAATCATCAATTATAAAACAATATAATTGCTCTTTAGTGCTTATATCGCACTCCAAGCCAAGCAGTATCTGCCCTTGCTTGTAATTCTTCTGGGCCTTCTTTAAGCCAACTATCTAAAGTATTTGTTCCCCAAGCATTGTAGAATAAATAGAGTTTCTCATCTCTAATCTCAAAAGTCTTTGGGTTTATATCTACTTTTTTTCCATTATCTGCCATCGCATAAGCACAATAACCACCATATTGAGGTATAAACTTAGCAGGATTTGCTTTAAATTTCTCAAGATTCTCTTGATTTGAAAATCTATACTCTGCATTGTCATGCGCTGTTGTATATGCTTTCTTACCTTCTACAACCTTGTTGTTAAAATATTCTGTAACATCATATCCCTCTGCAATGGCTCCTTTTTTAAGGTTGTAATCTATTTGTTGCGCGCTTACCGTACAGCTAATAAATGTTATAAATAAAAAGGTTAAAAATCTCATTGTAACATATGATTGTTACCCATTATGTCGTAAGAAAATAGAATCATTACACGGTTCTGTAATTTTTTTAAAAAACCATAAGATTACAGCCTCTTAAATCTGAATTATCAAACCGTCCTGCAACTGTAAAAGAACCGTCTGGAGACACTTTACCTAGATCTTTTGTAGCTATAAAAGCACATGAGTTTTTGTTTGCAAGGTCAATGATAGAGAGCCCTCCTGTTTTGTTAAAAGGAAGAAAACAAAAAGGATCTTCAGGGTCTCTAGCGATTACTTTCATCCAAGGAGGAGTTGTAAACATTCCTTTTCCTTTAGAATATGCTTGAGAAAAAAGTTCTGTCATTCCATATTCACTATGTATATGAGCCACTCCAAAACCTTGTTGTAAGATGTTATGTAACTCTTCTCTAACCAGTTCTTTTCTGCGTCCTTTCATACCCCCAGTTTCTATAACAGTAGTATGACGTAAATTAAAAGAGTAGCTGTCTAGTAGGTCCAATAAGGCATAACTTACCCCTATGAGGAGTGTTTTTTGACCTGCCTTTTCAAGTTCATTTATTTTTTCGCTTAAAGCGAAATGATTATCTAAATAAAAACCGCTATGTTCATTATTAGAAGCCTTAATAAGAGAGTCTACCATGTAAATGAGCGACGACTCCTTTTGTTGTAGATAGTTAGGTAAGAGAGCTAGTATAGCATATTCCTTAATATCTCCATAGGCTAGGTTAAACCCACGACTAAAACTTTCTATATATTCTTGTATGTCTGTAACGTAATGTTTGCTAGTGTTTGCCCCTGTAGTTCCACTACTTGTAAAGTAAAGACTAGGGTCGTTTTGCTGTGTATGAACCGCATGAGTTTTAAAAAACTCAATAGGAATAAAAGGAATTTGTTCTATCTCACGTACATCAGATGGGTGCACATAGAGAAGATCACAAAAAGAGCGATATACGGTATTGTGTTCAAACTGATACTTAAATGTCTCCAATGCACAGTTTTTAAACTGTATTGGGTTAGAGATGTTATAAATGTCGTTTGTAGGATTCATGACTTCAAAGGTATAAAACAAAAGTGCCCTCTTACAAGAAGAGTTTCTTAAATTGAGTAGCTTATATTTAACCCATTCTTAATATAGGAAACAACAGCACATTATTTTTAAAATATACCTTTCCATCCATAACTAGATTTTGTTTAAATAAGCTATATTTAACCTATTAACTTTCTGCTTTTATTATGAATAAGAAAAATATTAAAATACTTTTAGTAGACGATGAGCCAGATATTCTTGAAATTGTAGGCTATAACTTATCTAATGAAGGTTATGAAGTCATTACAGCAGAGAATGGATTAGAAGCTGTTAAGATGGCAAAAAAGCACAAGCCTCATTTAGTTATCTTAGATGTGATGATGCCAGAGATGGATGGTATTGAAGCATGTGAGAAGCTACGAGAAAATCAAGATCTTGAAAATACGATAATCACTTTTTTTACAGCAAGAGGAGAAGACTACTCTCAGGTAGCAGGATTTGAAGCTGGTGCAGACGATTATATAACAAAACCTATTAAACCAAAAGTACTTGTTAGTAAAGTAAAGGCATTATTGCGTAGACTTAAAGAAGATAGTACATCTAGCGATATTGTTAAAGTAGGAGGTATTGAGATTAATAGAGAAGAATATAAAGTGCTCAAAGGGAAAGAAGAGTTAATCTTGCCAAGAAAAGAATTCGAATTATTATCACTACTAGCTTCTAAACCAGGTAAAGTGTTCAAAAGGGAAGATATTTTAGATCGTGTTTGGGGTAATGAAGTTGTCGTGGGGGGAAGAACTATAGATGTTCATATTAGAAAGCTACGTGAAAAAATAGGAGATAAATCTTTTAAAACAATTAAAGGAGTAGGTTATAAGTTTGTAGAATAATGACACCTACTTCGTTTAAGTCATATTTATTTGGAATTAAAACATCTCTTTATATAGGTGTGATTATAGCTGTAAACCTACTAGCTATTTTTTATTTTAAAATACAGTTTAACCCCATTGCAATAAGTGTGCTTGCACTTGTAAGTTTTGTGTTTTCTTTTGTAATTATTCAATACCGAGTACAGAAGTATATTTACCGCCGTCTTAAAAAAATATACAATGATGTATCCATATTAGAAGAAGCTAGTTTTCCAGAGGAGCATATTATTACAGATATGGGAACTTTAGAAAATGAAGTCCAACGATTTGCAGAGCGAAGAAGACTAGAAGTAGAAGGTCTTAGAATTTCTGAAGAATATAGAAAGGAGTTTATGGGTAATATTGCTCACGAGCTTAAAACCCCATTATTTACGGTACAAGGCTATGTCTTAACCTTATTAGACGGAGCTATGGATGATGTGTCTGTAAGAGAAAAATACTTGCAAAGGGCAGATAAAGGGGTTGAGCGTCTTATTTACCTTGTAAATGATCTAGACATGATCTCTAAGCTAGAGGCGGGAGATTTAAATTTAGATTACTCGTATTTTGATATTTTAGAAGTTATAAAAAATACCTTTGATTTATTAGAGATGAAGGCCGCAAAAAAAAATGTTACCCTCACTTTTGATAGAGAGTATACAGAACCTATTCTTGTAAATGGAGATGTAGAGCGTGTACAACAGGTAGTGACTAATCTAGTAGAAAACTCTATAAAGTATGGTAAGCAAAAAGGAACGACAGAAGTAAGCGTTCAAGACCTTATCCAAAAGAAACTTCTAATTAGAGTGACAGACAATGGAGAGGGGATAGAACAGGACCATATCTCACGACTATTTGAACGTTTTTATAGGGTAGATAAATCAGGAAACAGAAAAGTAGGAGGTTCAGGACTCGGTCTTTCTATTGTAAAGCATATTATAGAAGCGCACGAAGAGAAGATTTATGTTGAAAGCGAATATGGAGTTGGATCTGAGTTCTCTTTTACCCTCGAAAAGGCTGAAGAATTGCCTTAATTCTTGATGAGGAGCTATCTTTTCAAATCCTTTATATATCTGTAGCCTTGCTAGATGCTTTATTTTAAAATCATTCTGATGGCTAAAAGGAACCATTGCTTTTTCTTGTAATAGTTTTGCGAGATACTCTTGTTCAGGTTGTCCTGGAGTAGGGATAAAAAAGGCTCTTTTTCCTAAACAAGCTAAGTCCATAATGGTGGTATAACCAGACCTTGCAATTACATATTCGCTACTATTTAACGCTTTTTCTAGTTGAGGTGAAGTAAGGTAGTTTACCATATCAATACCTTCTTTGCTAAAAAAATGTTGCTCTTTAGCAACGACTCCTTGAACGATAAGAACCTTCCCTTTGTATCTGCTAAGTCTTTTTATTAGGAGTTTCTCTAGTTGAGTACGTTGAGGTTCTGGTCCAGATAGAACTGCAGTCACTCGATACTCTTGTATCTCTTCTGCAGCTTGCATTCTACTTAAAGGGCCTATGTATTTTGTGGGAGTGCTTACTTTTTTTGGGTGTCCTAATCGTCCACTTAAATTTTGAGGTCCTTGTAAATCAGGAACCCAACATTCATCAAATTTTTTAATAAATATATTATGTACATAACTAGAGAGCCAAGTTGTTTTACCACTGAGCACTTGTAGTTGATGTGTTATAAAAACGGAAGGAACTTTATAGGTATATAAACCTAATCTGTTATCTGATATAACCCCATCTATAGCATAAGTATCTATAAGTTGGTCAAGCTCTCTATGCTCTGCCTTTATCGCTTTATAGATAGTAGGCCCTTGAGAAATAATTTTTTGTAATACCTTATCTCCTTTTTTAGGATATCTAATAGAATAACTAGGCAAGGTAGTCGTAATAGTGTCGGGAAACTCTTTTTTAAGCAACTCTAGAGCATCGCCATCACTTGCAATAATTACTTTATAACCATCTTCTTTAAGTGCCCGTATAATTGGGATGCACCTAGTAGCGTGCCCTAAGCCCCAATTAAGAGGAGCGACGAGTATGGTTTTTGAGAGATTCACGATTGCAAATATCTATACCCAATGCATATTAAAAGTTTCCCTAATTTTACCAAAACATTATTAAACACTGTGGGAAGTAAAAATAAACTTAAGCGCTTTCGCGAAAACGAAACTTTTAAAAACGTTATTCAGCCTTTACGGGAAGAATTGGTAGACACTACCTTTGCTTTTAAAGGGAAATGGAATACCGATTTTTTTAAAAACGATAATCCTATTGTTTTAGAACTAGGATGCGGAAAGGGCGAATACTCTGTAGCGCTTGCGCGAAAATATCCAGAGAAAAATTTTATAGGGATTGATATTAAAGGGGCACGTTTTTGGCGTGGCGCAAAGACAGCTTTAGAAGAGGGCTTAGATAATGTAGGCTTTATGCGTACCCAAATTGAGTTGGTTGAGTATGCTTTCGCGAAAGCAGAAATATCTGAAATTTGGATTACCTTTCCAGATCCGCAAATTAAATATAAGCGTACGAAGCATAGGATGACTAATACGGTCTTTTTACAGAAATATAAAAATATCCTAACTCCCGAAGGAACTGTAAATCTCAAGACAGACTCAGAGTTTATGCATGGTTATACACTAGGCCTGTTACATGGCGAGGGTCACGAGATTCTAGACGCAAATCATAATGTGTACAAGAACGAGTACTCTCCTAAGGAAGTGACAGGTATCCAAACCTTTTATGAAAAACAGTATTTAGAGCAAGGAAAGCCCATAACATATATTAAATTTAGAGTTAAATAAGTTAGTCAACTGGAAACAACAAAACTCTTTTTCATCACCTATTTCGCTGCCTTAGCAGGAGTTATTCCCCCCGGACTTATTAATATGTCTGTGGCAAAAACCTGTGTGGAACACGGTAAGAAAAACGGGATTTTAGTGGCTATTGGGGCTTCTATAATAGTTTTGTTTCAGGCTTGGATAGCCATACAATTAGCACGGTATATTTATGGAAACCCCTTTGTGCAAAATGTGCTGCTGTCTACAGGGCTCGTTGTTTTTAGTGGGATGGCTATTTATTTCTTTATAATGGCGAGAAAAAGTAACGTAAAAGAAGTAAAAGTTTCCAAACACGCAGGGATTAAAAGCTTAGGAAAAGGGATGATAGTCTCTGCTTTAAACGTATTGCCGATCCCTTATTTTTGTGCGTTAGGAGTAGGGCTTAATGTTAGTGGCTCTGTAGACTATGATATTATAGCAATGCTTGCTTTTATAGCAGCTGCTACACTAGGTACTTTTACGGCACTTTACCTGTACGCTACTTTTTTTGCTAGAATTAATAAGAAGAGTGCTACTTTTAGTAAATACTCTAATTATTTTATGGCAGTGCTTATGGTTGTATTGATAATAATTACACTAGTTCGCATATTTTATTTCTAATGAAGTACTCTGACCAAACACTTGGTTTTTTTGACAAAGTATATGTTGTGGTACGACAAATACCAGAAGGGCGTGTCACAAGTTATGGAGCGATAGCAAAATATATTGGCTCTGGAGGGAGTTCCCGTATGGTAGGATGGGCAATGAATGCGTCGCATAGACATCCAGATATTCCAGCGCAGCGTGTAGTAAATAGAGTAGGCTTACTTACAGGTAAGATGCATTTTGGGAGTTCTAACGCGATGCAACAAATGCTAGAGGCAGAAGGCGTTGAGATAGAAGATGATAAAGTAGTGCACTTTAAAAAACTCTTATGGGACCCAAGTATGGAGTTAGACGAATACCTTTTTTAAACAACAGTAATTCTCGATTTTACCATAATTAAAACCGATATAAAGAGGTTTTATAATACCAATTGTGCGCCGTATCTTTGTAATTAGATTTAGTCTAGATAAAGGCTAAGAAAAAAGGTTTGATTAAGGTATGAAATTTAAGAAACAAGATATACTTACAGCGCTTAAAACAATTACAGTTCCTGGTGCCGGAGAGAATATGGTAGATAGTGGTGCAGTAACAAATGTGCTTACTTTTGGTGATGAGGTTATTGTAGATATTACAATAAACAATCCCGCATTACAAGCTCGTAAAAAAACAGAGTCTGAAATCATAAGGGTTATTAAAGAAAAAGTAGCAGATACTGCAGCTATAAAAGTGAACCTTAAAGTAAATGCTCCAACTCCTACGGAGAAGAATGAAATTAAAGGAAAAGCGATTCCTGGAATTAAGAATATAGTAGCGGTGGCTTCTGGTAAAGGAGGCGTTGGTAAATCTACGGTAACGGCAAATATTGCAGTTACTTTATCTAAAATGGGTTTTAAAGTAGGAATCCTAGACGCCGATATTTATGGGCCTTCTACACCTATTATGTTTGATGTAGTTTCAGAGCGACCTTTATCTGTAAATATAGACGGGAAGTCTAAGATGAAACCTGTAGAAAATTATGGAGTAAAAATCTTATCAATAGGATTTTTTACAAAACCAGACCAGGCTGTTATATGGAGAGGTCCTATGGCTGCCAAAGCATTAAATCAAATGATTTTTGACGCTGCTTGGGGAGAATTAGATTTCTTGTTACTAGACTTACCTCCAGGAACAGGAGATATTCATTTAAGTATTATGCAGTCACTTCCTATTACAGGGGCAGTAGTTGTGAGTACTCCTCAAACGGTAGCACTTGCAGATGCAAAGAAAGGAGTGGCAATGTTTCAACAGGATAGCATTAATGTACCTGTGTTAGGTATTGTAGAGAATATGGCATATTTCACGCCAGATGAATTACCAGATAATAAATATTACATTTTCGGTAAAGAAGGAGCAAAGCACCTTGCTACAGATTTAGATGTAAGACTATTAGGAGAGATTCCTTTAGTGCAAAGTATACGTGAGGCAGGAGATGTAGGTCGTCCAGCGGCATTACAGCAAGGAACACCTTTAGAAAAAGCTTTTGAAGAGCTTACGAAGAATGTAGTAGAAGAAACGGTACGTCGTAATGCAGATTTGCCAGCTACAGAAGCAATTAAAATAACAACAATGGCGGGTTGCTCTGCAGTAAAAAATTAAGATTATGACAGATCAAGAATTAAAACAGAAAGTAGAAGACGCTCTAGAGGAAATCCGCCCTTTTCTTAAAAGTGATGGAGGAGACATTTCACTTCTTGGAATTGAAGAAGGGAAGACAGTGCGTGTTCAGTTAGAAGG